>JBDHSR010000001.1:0-46405 GCA_039808305.1 Gemmobacter sp.
CCGGCGCTGGCCTGCGGCTGCACCGTGGTGCTGAAACCGGCGGAGATCACGCCGCTCACCGCGCTGAAGATCGGCGCGCTGGCGCTGGAGGCGGGCTTCCCGCCGGGCGTGCTGAACGTGGTGCCGGGCTTCGGCAAGGTGGCGGGGCAGGCGCTGGTCGATCACCCGGACGTGGACAAGGTGACCTTCACCGGCTCGCCCGTGGTGGGGCGGCAGATCCTCGCCGGCGCGGCGGGCAACCTCAAGCGCGTCACGCTGGAGCTGGGCGGCAAGTCGGCCAACATCATCTTCCCCGACGCCGATCTGGACGCCGCCACCCGCGCCGCCGGCTCGGGCATCTTCTTCAATACCGGGCAGGTCTGCTCGGCCGGCTCGCGCATCCTGGTGCATGAAAGCGTGCATGACGAGGTGGTGGAGCGGCTGGCGGCGCGCGCCAAGGCGATGCGGCTCGGCAATCCGCAGGAGGCCGGAACCAGCATGGGGCCGATCGTGTCCGAGGCGCAGATGAACCGCGTGCTGAGCTATATCGAGATCGGCCGGCAGGAGGGCGCGACGCTGGTCACCGGCGGCAACCGCCATGGCGAGACGGGCTATTTCGTCGAACCCACCATCTTCGCCGGGGTCCGCCACGAGATGCGCATCTCGCAGGAAGAGATCTTCGGCCCGGTGGCGACCGTGATCCCCTTCACCGACGACGCCGACGCTTTGCGCATCGCCAATGGCACGGTCTACAGCCTCGCCGCCGGGGTCTGGACCGCCGACATCGCCCGCGCCCATCGCTTCACCCGCAAGCTGAAGGCGGGGACGGTCTGGGTCAACACCTACGGGCCGACCGACATCCGCCTGCCCTGGGGCGGCGCGCGCGACAGCGGCTTCGGCCGCGAGCATGGCGATGCCGCCATCGAGAACTTCACCGAGCCCAAGGTGGTCTGGGTGAATACCGGCCTCTGACTTCGCTCTCCCTGTCGAAGGCCCTCGGGTCCGTCGCGTTGTGGCGACGGGGCGGACCCGCTTTTTCCATCTGAACCCGGAGATTTTCCCATGCGTATCGCGATCATCGGCCAGCAGGCTTTCGGCAAGGCCGTGCTCGAGGCCTTCCTCGACCGGGGCGACACCGTTGCCGCCGTGTTCTGCGCCCCCGAGAAACCCGGCGCCCGCCCCGACCCGCTGCGGCTGGCGGCGGAGGAGCGGGGGCTCACGCTCCATCAGCTTCCGAACCTCACGAGCGAGGCGGCGGCGGAGGCGCTGCGCGCGCTCGATGTCGATCTGGCGGTGATGGCCTATGTGCTGCAATTCGCGCCGCAGGGCTTCGTCAACATCCCGAAACACGGGTCGATCTGCTATCACCCGTCGCTTCTGCCGAAATATCGCGGACCCTCCGCGATCAACTGGCCGATCATCCGGGGCGAGACCGAGACGGGCCTCAGCATCTTCCGCCCGACCGACGGGCTGGACGAGGGGCCGGTGGTGCTGAAAAAGCAGGTGCCGGTCGGGCCGGAGGACACGCTCGGCACGATCTATTTCGACAAGCTCTTCCCGATGGGCGTCGCCGCCATGCTGGAGGCCGCCGATCTGGTGGTGGCCGGGCGCCATGGCGAAGAGGTGCAGGACGAAGGGCAGGCCAGCTATGAGGGCTGGTGCCGCGACGCCGAGGCGCGGGTGAACTGGTCGGCCCATGCCGAGGCCGTCCACAACCTGATCCGCGGCTGCGACCCCTCGCCCGGCGCCTGGACCACGGTGGCGGGCGAGAAGATCCGGCTCTACGAAAGCCGCTGGCACCCCGCCCGCCGCTTCGCCGATGTCGAGGGCAAGCCGGGCACCATCGCCGCCATCGGCGACGGCGCGATCCGCGTCGCCGTGCAGGGCGGCAGCGTGGAGATCGGCCGGGTGCGCAGCGCAGCCGGGCAGAAGCTGACGGCGGCGGCTTTCGTGGCGCTGATGGGGCTGAAGGTCGGCGACCGGCTGGAAAGCGCCGCCCCCGAGGCGCAGGCCATCGCGGCGGAGTGATCCGGCGCCCCGGAAGGGGCGGGGAAAACGGATCCGCCCGCGTGTCGGGTTGGGGCGGAGGTTCATCGGAACCTCCGCCCTTGCCGTTCGGGTGGACCCGGACTGCCGTTTCGCCGCTCCTGCCGCCGGCCTGCACCGCGCGGGCCGGAGAGGCGATCCGGGCGGATCGACCGGGGCCGGCTTCCCGGCCGCCCCTATGCCCTGTGGAGGCGCCGTGCATCCCGCGGACGGTATCTTCCCGTCGATTCGCCCGTGGCGGTCGATTCTCTCCCTGACAGTGGCGAAAGAAACCGCAGGAATTTCATGCGCTTGAAAAATTCTCCGGGCCGGATTCATTTTTTTCTTTCATCAGTATCCAAATTGGATACTTAATATCCGCAATCCCCGCACAGGCGGCGGGCTTCAGACGGATGGACCGGAGTGATGCAGAACTGGATCGTGGGCTGTGATGTCGGTGGAACCTTCACCGATTTTTGCGCGAGAGAGATGTCGAGCGGCCGGACCGTCATACACAAGCGGCCCTCCACCCCCGACGATCCGTCGCGGGCGATCCTGACCGGCCTGCGCGAACTGGCCGAGCTGCACGGGATCGAACCCGAGGCGATCAGCCGCTTCGACCATGGCACCACGGTGGCCACCAACGCGCTTCTGCAACGCAAGGGCGCGCGGGTCGCGGTGGTGACGACCAAGGGCTTCCGCGACCTGCTGGAGATCGGCCGCCAGACCCGGCCGCTGATCTACGACATGCAGGCCGACGCGCCGCCCGCGCTGGCCGAACGCCGGCTGCGCTTCGAGATCGACGAGCGCATCGGGCCGGAGGGGCAGGTGATCCGCCCGCTGACCGAGGACGCCATCGCCGGACTGGTCGAGCGGATCCGCGCCGAGCCGGGGATCGAGGCCATCGCGGTCTGCCTGATCTTCTCCTTCCTCAACAGCGATCACGAACAGCGCCTCGCCGCCGCGCTGCGGGCGGCCTTCCCGGGCATCTTCGTCTCGGTCTCCTCCGAGGTGCAGCCGGAATTCCGCGAATACGAGCGCTTCTCGACCACGCTCATCAACGCCTTCCTGCAACCCGAGGTCACCCGCTACATGGGCCGGCTCCAGGCCGAGGTGCGCACCGTCGCGCCGCGCGCCGATTTCGGCATCTTCCAGTCGAGCGGCGGGCTGATGACGGTGGAGCGCGCGGCGCAACTGCCGGTGCGCACGGCGCTGTCCGGCCCGGCGGCCGGCGCGGTGGGCGCCTCGGGCGCCGGGGCGCTGTCGGGGATGGGCGATGTGATCACGCTCGACATCGGCGGCACCAGCACCGATGTCTGCCTGATCCGCGACGGCAAGACGGCGCTGGCCAGCACGCGCGACATCTCGGGCTTCCGCATCCGGCTGCCGATGGTCGACATCCACACCGTCGGGGCGGGCGGCGGCTCCATCGCGCAGATCGGCAATGACGGGCTGATGAAGGTCGGCCCGGAAAGCGCCGGCGCCGTGCCGGGCCCGGCCTGCTATGGCCGCGGCGGCACGCTGCCCACGGTGTCGGACGCCAATGTGCTGCTGGGCCGGCTGCCGCGCGAACTGGCCGGCGGCGGCATGACCATCGACCGCGACCGGGCGGTGGCCGCGATCCGCCCCCTGGCCGAGACGCTGGGCGTCGGGCTGGAGCAGGCGGCGCTGGGCATCATCGGCATCGTCAACGCCAACATGACGCGGGCGATCCGCGCGGTTTCCATCGAGAAGGGCTATGATCCGCGCCGCTTCGCGCTGATGCCCTTCGGGGGCGCCGGCGGGCTGCATGCGGCGGATGTGGCGCGTTCGCTCGGGATGCGGCGGATCCTGGTGCCGCGCGCGCCGGGCATTCTCTGCGCCGAGGGGCTGGTGGTCGCCGACCTGCAAGAGGATTTCGTGGCGAATTGCCGCGCCGCCATCTCGGGCGATCTCGCGCCGGTCCGGGCGGAGATCGACCAGCTCGGCCGCCGCGCGGCGGAATGGTTCGCGACCGAGGCCGAAGGCGCCGAAGCGCGGCGGATGACCCTCAGCTTCGACATGCGCTATCTGGGCCAGAACTACGAACTGTCGGTTGAGGTCTGGAAAGGGCCGGAGGCGCCGGCCTGCCCGGATGCGGAGAGCCTGCGCGCGGCCTTCCTCGCCGAATACCGGCGCAGCTACGGCCATGCCGACCCGGATGCGCCCATCGAGATGGTGAATATCCGCCTGCGCGCCACCGCGCAGCTCGGCCAGGCCGAAAGCAGCGCCGTCCCGACGCATCCCGATCCGACCCCGTTCCAGCAGGTCGAGGTCTGGTTTTCCGGCGCGGGGCCGCAGCCGGTGCCGATGTATCGCCGCGCCGGCCTGCCGGCCGGAACCGTGATCGCGGGGCCCGCGATCATCACCCAGCTCGACAGCACCACCGTCGTGCCGCCGGATGCCGGCATCCGCGTGGACGAGGCGCTGAACATGATCATGGAGCTTGCGAATGTCTGAGGCCGAGGTCGATCCGATCACGCTCGAAATCACCTGGAACGGGCTGAAATCCATCGCGGATGAATGCTTCATCACCATCATGCGCAGCGCCTTCTCCTCCAACGTGAAGGAGCGGCACGACCATTCGACCGCCATCGCCGACGCCGAGGGGCGGCTGATCGTGCAGGCCGAGATGTCGCTGCCCGTCCACCTCGCCTCGATGGGGGGCATGATGCAGGCGCTGCTGGCGCAATACGGCGACGACATCGGGCCGGGCGATCTGTTCATCGCCAACGACCCGCATGTCGCCGGCGGCACGCACCTGCCCGACATCAACATGGCGGTGCCGGTTTTCGACGGCGACCGGCTGCTCGGCTTCATCGCCAATATCATCCACCATGCCGATGTCGGCGGCGCGGCCGTGGGCTCGATGTCCGGCGGGCTGGACGAGATCTACAAGGAAGGGCTGCGGATCCCGGTCGTCCGGCTTTACCGGCGGGGCGAGCGCAATGACGAGATCATGCGCCTCCTGCTGCTGAACATGCGCCTGCCGGACGAGCGGCGGGGCGACCTGAACGCGCAGATCGCCGCTTGCCGGCTGGGCGAGAGCCGCCTGCTCGACCTGCTGGCCGATCATGGCGGCGACCGGCTGCGCGCGATCTTCGCGGCGGTCATCGCCCGCACCGAGCTCAGGATGCGCAAGGCCATCGCCGGGCTGCCCGACGGAAGCTGGAGCTTCACCGATTACATGGACGATGACGGCATCGGCACCGAGGACATCCGCATCCACCTGACGGTGGAAAAGCGCGGCGAGCATATCCGGTTCGATTTCACCGGCACCGATCCTCAGGTGAAGGGCAATTTCAACCTGACCTTCAACGCGACGCAATCGGCGATCTGCTATTCGCTGAAGGCGCTGCTCGACAGCGAGGTTCCGACGAACCAGGGCATCTTCGACGCCATCGAGATCGTGGCGCCGCCGGGCAGCTTCGTGAACTGCGTGGCGCCGGCGGCGGTGGCGATGCGGGCCAATTCCTGTCAGCGGGTGGTGGATTGCGTGCTGGGCGCGCTGGCCCCGGTGGTGCCGGAAAAGGTGATCGGCGCGGCGAACGGCGCCAATACCTCGGCGGTGTTCACCGGCATCGACCCGCGCAACGGCCAGATGTATGTCTATCTGGAAACCTTGGGCGGCGGCATGGGCGCGCGGGCGCGTCACGACGGCAAGGACGGGGTGCAGGTCCATATCACCAACACCTCCAACCTGCCGGTCGAGGCGATCGAGCTGGAATATCCGCTGCGGGTCGAGGAATACGCGCTGATCCCCGATACCGGCGGCGCCGGCCGCCAGCGCGGCGGCATGGGCATCCGCCGGGTGATCCGCCCCGTCGGCCACGATTGCGAGTTCAACGGCGTGGGCGAGCGGTTCCGCCACCGGCCCTGGGGGGTGTTCGGCGGCGCCGACGGCGCGGCGGGGGCGTTCCACATCGTCGATAACGGGGGCGAGCGCCACCGGCTCAGCGCCAAGGCCAGCAAGATCGCGCTTCCCGACGGCGCCTCGGCGGTGATCGAGACGCCCGGCGCGGGCGGCTACGGCGATCCCGGCGAACGGCCGGTGGCGCTGATCCGGGCCGATCTCGAAGCCGGCAAGATCACCGAGGCGGCGGCGGCGCGCGACTATGCGCAGCTTTCCGCGCCCGTCGAAACCTGAGCGGGGGCAGGCCCATGGCATTCCATCATTCGCAGCTCGAAGGCATCGTCACCGCGACGCCGACGCCGGTACGGCCCGATGGCCGCCTCGACCGCGCGGCGGCCGAGGCGGTGGCGGAGCATGTGGTCAAGGGCGGGGCCCGGGCCATCGCGCCCATCGGCGGCACCGGAGAATATACCGCCCTCACCCCCGCGCAGCGCCGCGAGATGCTGGAGATCACCGTCGGCGCCGTGGCGGGCCGCATCCCGGTCATCGCCGGCGTGCTTTCGCCCGGCCTGGGCGAGGCGCTGGCCGCCACCCGCGACTTCACCGCCGCCGGGGCCGACATGATCATGCTGGTCACCCCCTATTACGCCCGGCCGGGCGAGGAGGGCGTGGTCGATTACTACAAGGCCGTCGCCGACGCGACCCATCTGCCGGTCATGCTCTACGAGATCCCCTATCGCACCGGCGTCCAGCTTTCGGCCGAGACGGTGGGGCGTCTGGTGGACGAGGCCGGCGTGGTGGCGATGAAGACGTGCAGCCCCGATCTGGCCTACCAGATGCGGATCATGGAGCGGATCGGCGACAAGGCCACCGTGCTGACCGGCGAGGAGAACGTGTTTCCCGCCCATGTCGCCATCGGCGCGAAGGGCGGCTTCCTCGCCAGTTCGCTGCTGTTCCCGCGCGCCTGGGAATATCTCTACCGCCTCTGCGCCGCCGGCCGGCGGGCCGAGGCGCTGGCGCTGCATCGCCGGCTGATGCCCTATGTGAGCATGCTCTACCGCGAGCACAATCCCGTGCCGCTGCGCGCCGCGCTCGACATCCTCGGGATGCCGCAGGGCGACGCCCTGCCGCCGCTGCGCCCGGCCAGCGCCGAGACCCGCAGGCTGCTGGAAACCCATCTACCCGAGGCCCTGAAGATCGAGGCCGAAGCCGCCGCCGCCCTCGCGGCGGCCGCCTGACCAACCCGAAACCGCCAACAACAGGGAAATCACCATGACAAAGACGATCCAGTTCTCGCGCCGCCGCATGCTCGTCGCCGGGGCGAGCCTGCTGGCCGCGCCCGCCATCCTGCGCGCGGGCCGCGCCGAGGCCGCCTCCAACAAGCTGACCTTCGTGACCTGGGGCGGCACCTATCGCGACTCCGTCTATGAGGGCGGCATCAAGTCCTTCACCGAACAGACCGGGATCGAGGTCACCATCATCGACACGCCCGATCTCGCCAAGGTCAAGGCGCAGGTGATGACCGGCAATGTCGAATGGGACGTGTTCGACGCGCCCGGCGCGCTCGGCGCCTCGGGCTCGAAGGAAGGCTATTGGGAGACCTTCGACGAGGGTCTGTTCGATGTCGACGACCTGACCATCGCCCCCACCGCCGACCTGGTGCCGTTCTACACCTGGGCGGGCGGCATCGCCTACGATCCGAAGAAATATTCCGAAGGCCAGTATCCGCGCAACTTCGCCGAATATTTCGACCTGGAGAAATTCCCCGGCCGCCGCACCTTCCGCGACCGCCCGAGCGAGACGCTGGAGGCGGCGCTGCTGGCCGATGGCGTGGCGCCGGCCGATCTCTATCCGCTGGACGTGGACCGCGCCTTCGCCGCGCTCGACCGCATCAAGCCCTCGGTCGCGTCCTGGGTCTCGGCCACGCCGCAGACCATCACGCTGCTGCAAACCGGCGAGGTCGATTTCAGCTACACCTATGCCAGCCGGGTGCGCACCACCAACGAGGCGGGCGCCGGCATGGCCTTCTCGTTCGACCAGACGCTGAACGGGCTGGAATACCTCGCCGTGGTCAAGGGCGCGCCGAACCGCGAGAACGCGATGAAATTCGTGTCCCACATGATGAAGCCCGAGGCGCAGGCCGGCGTCATGGAGCGGCTGGCCAATACCCCGGTGTCCAAATCCGCCGTTCCGCTGCTGTCGGAAGAGGCGCGCAAATGGCTGCCGGACATGGAGAACCCGAACAACATCGTGATGAACGACGCCTGGTGGGCCGACAACTTCGAGGATGTCACCCGCCGCTTCAAGGAATGGATGCTGCTCTGATCCGCAGTCAACCCGGCGGTCCCGCCCCTGCGGGGCCGCCCCTGCATATCCGGCCATGAGGGGGAGGCGTTCATGAACAGAACCGCGGAATTGCGTGGGGCCGTCGCATTCGTGACGCCGGCCACGCTGATCACGCTGACGATCCTCGCGGCGCCGCTGCTCTATATCCTCTATACCAGCTTCGACGGGCCGGATCTCGGTTTCCGCGCCTATTCCGAACTGCTGGGCAGCGCGCTGTTCCGCCGCACGCTGTCGACGACGCTCGTCATCGCCATCTCGGCCTCGGGGCTGAGCCTGCTGCTGGGCTATATCATCGCGCTGCATCTGGCGCGGCAGACGCCCCGCCGGCGCGGCCTCTACATGGTGCTGGTGCTGCTGCCGTTCTGGACCAGCGTTCTGGTCAAGTGCTACGCCTTCACCGTGATCCTCGGCCGCTCGGGGCTGGTGAACGAGACGCTGGGCTGGCTGACCGGCGGCCAGGTGCAGCTCGCGCTGGTGCTGAACCGCATCGGCGTGCTGATCGGGATGACCAACTACCTCACCCCCTTCGTGGTGTTCCCGGTCCTGGCGAGCCTGATGGCCATCGACGAGTCGGTCTATCGCGCCGCCTCGGTCATGGGGGCGAAGCCCGCGCGGATCTTCCGCACCATCACCCTGCCGCTCAGCCTGCCGGGGATCGTCGCGGGGCTGTCCTCGGTCATGGTCATGTCGCTCGGCTTCTTCATCGTGCCGGCGCTGCTGGGCGGGCCGCGCGACGCCATGCTGTCGAACCTCGTCGATTTCTACACCCGCGAGACGCTGGACTGGAGCCTCGCCGCCGCGGTGGGCGTGCTGCTGCTCGGCATGGTCGTCCTGGTGATCGCGCCGCTGTCCGTGCTGCGCCGCAAGAAGCCCTGAGGAGAAGCGCGATGTCCGACACCTCGATCCGCGATCCGCAAAGCCGCCGCCTGCGCCTGCTGGGCAGCACGCTGGCCGCATTCGTCTACGCCTTCCTGCTGGTGCCCATCCTCGTGGTGATCCCGATGGCCTTCGGATCGCCGAACGAGCTGAACTTCCCGCCCTCCAGCTATTCGCTGGATCTGTTCCGGCAGTTCCTGTCCTCGCCCGCCTGGACCGGGCCGCTGCTGCAAAGCGTCAAGGTGGCCTGCATCTCGACCGTGGTCGTGCTGCTGGTGGGGGTGCCCGCCGCCTATGGCCTCGCCCGCTTCGCCTTTCCGGGCCGGGCCTTCATCATGGGGTCCATGATGTCGCCGCTGGTGATCCCCTCCATCGTCACCGCGCTCGGCTTCTATCTCTATTTCTCCTATCTGCGGATCGGCGGCACCACGCTGGCGCTGGTGCTGGGCCATGTGATGCACACGCTGCCCTATGTGCTGGTGATGATCGTGGCCGGGGTGCAGAAGCTCGACCGCAATCTGGAATTCGGCGCGCAGCTCATGGGGGCCGGGCAGTTCCGCATGTTCCGCACCGTGGTGCTGCCGCAACTGGTGCCCTCGCTGATCGGGGCCGCGCTGTTCGCCTTCCTCATCTCCTTCGACGAGGTGGTGATCTCGTGGTTCCTGTCCGGCCCGACCACCGCGACGCTGCCGGTCAAGATGTACAGCGCGATCCGCTGGGAGATCTCGCCGGTCATCGCCGCCGTCTCGACCCTGCTCACCGGCATTTCCCTCGTGGTCTGCCTGATCATGGTCGCCTTGAAGAAAACCACTCCCGCCGCCGGCTGAGGAAAGACACAGGAAGGTATCCGCCATGACGACCCAAAAATCCGCCGAGACGCTGGAAGAGCTGCGCGCCCGCACCGCGCTGGCCGGCAAGTTCGCCTGGCTCATGGTCTCGGGCATGACCGCGATGTGCTACCGCGAGAAGGGCGAGGCCACGCTGATCGAGATCTGGCGCCGGCTGCTGGCCGGAGAGCAGCGCGACCGCTTCCTCGCCGCGCTCGACAAGCTGGAGATCCGCGACAATCCGCCGGCGGTGACCGCGGCCCTCTATCACTATTTCTCGAATTCCATCGGCGGGCTGAACATGCAGGTGGTGATCGAAAGCCCGCGCAAGGCCTGGATCCGCTACATGGCGCCCTGGGGGTCCTATCCCGGCATCGCGGCGCTGGCCGTGCCGCCCGCCGTGCGCCGCACGATCCTGTCGACCTGGCACCCGCGCAACGGCGAGCTGCTGGGCTGCCCGCGCCTCGGCTGGGTGGCGACCAAGTTCGTGGCCGAGGGCCATCCCTATGACGAGGGCTATTTCTACGAATACGACCACGACCTGCGCCCCGAGGAGCGGTTCCGCGTCGAGCATGTCGAGCGGACGCCCGAATTCGACCCCGAGGCGGCGCCGAAGCTGAACCCGGACACCTGGCCCGAGGCGCGGATCCTGAAGGGCGGCTACAACTACGGCGTGGATTATGTCCGCCATGTCGTCGCGATCCTTTACGAGCTGCTGGGGGTGAACGGCGCGACCGACGTGATCCGCGCCGCGATGCGGCTGCTGGCCGCGCAGTTCACGCAGGATCTGGCCAGGACCACCGGCGAGACGGGCACGGACGCGATCGGCGTCCTGCGGATGTTCGCGGCGCTCTTCGCCGCCTTCCGCAACGAGGTCTCGGTCGAGGGCGATGCAGGAAGGGCGGTGCTGCGGCTCAAGGGCTTCACCCCCTTCACCGATGAGGCCGCGCCGGAGCTGCGCGCCGCCGTCCACGAGTTCTTCGCCATGGCGGTGCGCCAGCAGAACGGCCATCTGCGGCTGGAGCGCGCGCCGCTCGGCGCCGCCGGCGAAGAGGTCTGGACGCTGACCGATGCGGGGGAATGGCTGTGGTAAAGCTGGCGCGCGCCGGCGGCGCCCCCTTCTTCCGCGACGACGAGACGGTGCCGGGCCTGCTGGCCCGCGCCGCCGCCGAGCGGCCCGACCACGTCTATCTGCGCCATGACGGGCAGGATCTGACCTGCGCCGCGCTGGCCGCGGCGGTGGAACGCGCCGCCGCCGGGCTGGCCGCGCGGGGCGTGGGGCGGGGCGACCGGGTGGCGGTGATGCTGGGCCATCACCTCGATCATGTGCTGGTCTTCTTCGCCGTGCAGCGGATCGGCGCCGTTCTGGTGCCGGTCAACGTGGCGTTGAAGGGGCCGTCGCTGGAATACCAGATCGGCCATTCCGCGCCGGCCATGGTCATCGCCGATGCCGAATTCGCCGAAACGCTCGCCCAGCCCATCCGCGCCGCCCGCGACGCGGGGGCGAAGGCGGCGGCGGTCTGGCGCGCTTCCCCGGGCGACCGGCTCCCCGCCGGGGGCATCGCGCTGGCCGATCTGCTGGCGGGGGCGCCCGTCCCGGCGCCGGCGGTGGCGCATGACTGGCGCGACCTGCGGATCATCCTCTACACCTCCGGCACGACCGGCGCGCCCAAGGGCGTCCAGATGTCCGACCGCATGGTGCAGGCCACGGCGCTCGGCTCGATCTGGCTGTCCGACATGCGGCCCGGCTCGGTCCTGCATTTCTGGGATCCGATCTATCACGTCTTCGGGGCCGAGGTGCTGGTGCTGGCGCTGATGGTGCCGGTCACGCTGCACATGGTGCCGCGCTTCTCGGCCACCAGGTTCTGGACCGAGGTGAAGGAGGCCGGGGCGAGCCATATCCATTTCGTCGGCGGCGTGCTGCAACTGCTGCTGAAGCAGTCGCCCTCCGATCTGGACCGCGGCCATGGTGCGCGCGTCGCCTGGGGCGGCGGCTGCCCGCGCGATGTCTGGGCCGCCTTCGAGGACCGGTTCGGCGTCGAGATCCGCGAGGGCTACGGCATGACCGAGACCTCCAGCTTCTCGACCATCAATCCGGGCGGGCGCGGGGCGGGCAAGCTCGGCTCCATCGGTAATGCGGTGGATTACTTCCGCATCGAGGTGGTGGACGACCATGGCGCGCCCTGCGCCCCCGGCCAGCCCGGCGAGATCCGCGTGGCCGAGGCGGAGCCCGGCGTGCTGACGACCGGCTATTACGCCAATCCCGAGGCGACCGCCGGCGCGCTGCGCGACGGCTGGCTTTACACCGGCGACATCGCCCATATGGATGCGGACGGTTTCCTGACCTATCACGGCCGCAAGAAGGACAGCCTGCGCCGCCGGGGCGAGAACATCTCCGCCTGGGAGGTGGAGCGGGTGGTGAACGATCACCCGGAGGTCGCCGAATGCGCCCTGATCGGCGTGAAGAACGAGATGGGCGACGAGGATCTGAAGCTTTTCGTCCGCCGCGTCGAGGGCAGCGCGCTGGAGGGCGCGGCGCTGCTGGCATGGTGCGCCGAGCGGATGGCGCGGTTCCAGGTGCCGCGCCTCGTCCGCTTCGTCGAGGAGTTCCGCAAGACCCCGACCCAGCGCATCCAGAAACAGTTCCTGTCGCCGGCCATGGACGATTTCGACCATGACGCCGAGGCGGGCCGCGCCACCACCAGCCAGAGGGGATAATCCATGCAGCTCAAGGACAAGGTTGCCATCGTCACCGGCGCGGCGCAGGGGATCGGCGAGGGCATCGCCCGCGAATATGTCGCCGAGGGCGCGAAGGTCGTCATCGCCGACATCCAGGACGACCGGGGCCGGGCGCTCGCCGCCGAACTGGGCGAGGCGCGCTGCCGCTATGTGCATTGCGACGTGTCCAGCGCCGCCGACGCGCAGGCGGTGGTGGAGGCCGCCGTGGCGGCCTTCGGGCGGCTCGACATCGTGGTCTGCAACAGCGGCATCAACCTGACCGGCACCATCCTCGATCTGTCCGAGGCGGATTTCGACAGGGTGCTCGCGGTGAACCTGAAGGGCTGCTTCCTCGTGGGCCAGGCCGGCGCGCGCTGGATGGTGGCAAACGGCGTGCAGGGCTCCATCGTCAACATGAGCTCGATCAACGCCATCGTGGCGAGCCCGCATATCCTCGCCTATGCCGTCTCGAAGGGCGGCATCAACCAGCTCACCTCGGCCATGGCGCTGGGCCTCGCGCCGCATGGCATCCGCGTCAACGGCGTCGGCCCCGGCTCCATCGAGACGGAGCTGCTGGCGAAGATCTTCGAGAACGACCCGGCGGTGCAGAAGGGGATGCTGGCGCGCACGCCGATGGGCCGCCTCGGCACCGCGCGCGAGATCGGCCGGATCTGCGTCTTCCTCGGCTCGGAGGATTCCTCCTACATGACCGGCGAGACGGTCTATGCCGATGGCGGCCGGCTGCGGCTGGCCTATACCGTTCCCGTGAAGGAGTGACCGCGATGACCCCTGCGCCCGCCCGCGACCCGGACAGCCGGCACGCCATCACGCTCAAGGGCGTGTCGATGACCTTCGGCTCCGCCCTCGCCTTGCGCCCGACCGACCTCGCCGTGCGCCGGGGCGAGTTCCTGACGCTGCTCGGCCCGTCCGGCTCGGGGAAAAGCACGCTGCTGAACCTGATCGCCGGGGCCATCGCCCCCACCACCGGGCGGATCCTGCTCGACGACCGCGACATCACCTTCATGCCGCCGCGCGACCGGGGCATCGGCATGGTGTTCCAGAACTACGCGCTGATGCCGCATATGACGGTGTTCGAGAATGTGGCCTATCCGCTGCGGGTGCGCGGCGAAGGCGCCGACGCCATCCGCCGCAAGGTGCACGAGGCGCTGGAGCGTGTCGGCCTGAAGGGCTTCGAGGACCGCAAGCCGCGCCAGATGTCGGGCGGCCAGCAGCAGCGCGTCGGCATCGCCCGCTGCATCGTCTATTCGCCCGCCATCATCATGATGGACGAGCCGCTCGGCGCGCTCGACAAGAACCTGCGCGAGCAGATGCAGGACGAGATCAAGCGGCTGCATACCGATCTGGGCACCACCTTCATCTACGTGACCCACGATCAGGAAGAGGCGCTGAACATGTCCGACCGGATCTGCCTGATGAGCGTGGGCGAGATCGCCCAGCTCGGCACGCCGGACGAGCTCTATTTCGCGCCGCAAAGCCGTTTCGTGGCCGAGTTCATCGGGGAATCGAACCTGATCGAGGGGCGGATCGCCGGCGCCGGCCGCATGGCGGCCGCGGCGGGCGGCGACTTCGCGGTGGAGGATCGCGGCCTTGCCGCCGGCGCCGAGGTGACGCTGATGATCCGGCCGGAGCGGCTGCGGCTGCTCGGGCCCGACGAGGCGATGCCGGCGGGCGCCAATCCGATCGAGGGCGTGGTGTCCGGCACCTCCTTCATCGGCGGCATGACCCGGATCCAGATCGCGGCGGCGAACGGGCTGTCGCTCACCGCCAAGGCGATTTCCGAACATGTCAGCCGCCGCGCGCAGCCCGGCACGCCGGTGCGGCTGGCCTGGGCGCCGCAGGACGGCGTGCTTCTGACCCGCTGAGCCCGGAGGTTCCCGCCTTGTCCGACATCCTGACCCGCCTGCGCGCCATCCCCGACCTGACGCTCGCCACCGAACCCGCCGATCTCGCGCCGCATCTGGTGGACTGGCGGCGGCGCCATCACGGCCACGCCCTCGCCGTGGCCTTCCCGGCGACCACCGCCGCCGTCGCCGCCACCCTGCGCGCCTGTTCCGAAACCGGCACCCGCGTCTTTCCGCAGGGCGGCAACACCAGCGTCTGCGGCGGATCGGTGCCCGACGGGGCGGGCGGGGCCATCATCGTCAATCTCGGCCGGATGAACCGCATCCGCGCGCTCGACGCCGACGATGACAGCATCGTCGTCGAGGCCGGCTGCATCCTGCAAACCGTGCAGGAGGCGGCGGCCGGGGTGGACCGGCTGTTTCCCATGAGCCTCGGCGCCGAGGGGTCGTGCCAGATCGGCGGCAATATCGCCACCAATGCCGGCGGCACCGGCGTCCTGCGCTACGGCAACATGCGCGACCTCGTGCTGGGGCTGGAGGTGGTGCTGGCCGACGGCACGGTCTGGGACGGGCTGCGCACGCTGCGCAAGAACAATTCCGGCTACGACCTGAAGAACCTGTTCATCGGCGCCGAGGGGACGCTGGGCATCGTCACCGCCGCCGCGCTGCGGCTCTTCCCGCGTCCGCCGCACGGGCTGACCGCCATGCTGGCGCTGTCGGGCACCGAGGCGGCGCTGGCGCTGGCCCGCCATCTGCGCGCCGCCTTCCCCGGCGAGGTCTCGGCGCTGGAGATCATGTCGCACAGCCAGATGTCCATCGTGCTGCGCCATATCCCCGGCGCGAAACTGGCGCTGCCGGGCGACGCCGCCTGGTATCTGCTGGTCGAACTCGCCGGCTCCACCCCGCCCGAGGCGTTGGAGGAGCGGCTGGGCGCCGCGCTGTCCCCGGCGCTGGAGCGGGGCGAGATCCTCGACGCGGTGCTGGCCGGCAACGAACGCCAGCGCGCCGCGCTCTGGGGCCTGCGCCACCATGTCACCGAGGGCAATGTGAAGGAGGGCATGGGCCTGACCCATGACATCGCGGTGCCGCTGGCGCGGATCGGCGCCTTCATCGCCGGGGCCGAGGCCTGGCTCGCGCGCGAGCTGCCGCAGGCCCGGCCGGTGGTGGTCGGCCATCTGGGCGACGGCAACCTGCATTACATCGCGATGATCGGCCACGAGGACTGGGCGGCGGTGGCCGACAAGCCGGCGCTGGTCTCCCGCGTCGGCCATGCGCTTTACGACATCGCCGCCGGCCTCGGCGGCACGTTCAGCGCGGAGCATGGCATCGGCTCGATCCATACCGGCGACATGGCGCGCTACAAGCCGCCGGTCGAGCTGGACCTGATGCGGCGCGTCAAGGCGCTGCTCGATCCGCAGGGGCTGATGAATCCGGGCCGTGTCCTGCCCTGATCCTTCCGCCCGATCCGCCGCGCGCGCTCCCTTGCCAGAGAGGCATGACACGATAAGTATGACGGCGAGGGCATTCCACAAGGGGATCACGATGACCGAGCAGGCTTCGGGCCGCGATGGCGACAAGGTGCTGAAAGTCCTGCGCGACAGCATCCTGCGGCTGGAGCTGCGGCCGGGCGTGGTGATCGACGAGGCGGGGCTGGCGGCGCAGCTGTCGGTCTCGCGCACCCCGATCCGCGAGGCGATCATCCAGCTGATCGCCGACGGTCTGGTGATCCGCGACGGCCGCAGCGCCCGGGTGGCGCCGCTCGATTTCGACGAGGTGCCGAAGCTTTACGAGGCGCTGCTGATCTCCAGCCGGATGATCCACCGCCTCGCCGCCGAGAACCGGACCGAGGCCGACCTGGCCGCCATCCGCGCCGCGATGCGGGATTTCGAGGATCTCACCCATCGCGGCGACGGGCTGGAGCGGCAGGACGCCAATGTGCGCTTCCACATGCGGATCGCGGTGGCGGCGCGGAACCGCTATTTCCTCGAATTCTACGAACGCACGCTGATCGCCGCCAGCCGCCTGGCGCGCGCCTGCTTCTCGAACACCGACCGGACCAGCATCTCGGCGGCGCAGCCCGACGACGAACTGGTCTCGCATGTGCGCGAGACCGCGCGGCAGCACCGGCTGATGGTCGAGGCCATCGCCGACCGCGACATCGAGGCGTCGGACCGGCTGGCGATCGAGCACCAGAGCCTGTCCTTCAACCGCCTGAAACGCGCGATCTTCACCGGCGCCGTGGCGATCAGCTCCAGCCCCGATCTGGCCCTGCCGAGGGGGCAGTTCGCGTTCGGCCCCTAGGACGGATCGCCTGCCCGGTGGATGGGGGCGCCGCCCGTTCGGTTCGCCGTCCGATCCGGTGTCGGTCGGATAAGGACCGCCTGTGCCGCAGCCCCGCCCGGAACAAGGCGCGCAGCGCCGCCGGGCAGCGCCCGACCGCCCCCTCGGGCGGGCGCTTCGGCGACGTTTGCGCGGGGATTGGAGTTAGGCGGTGCTTCACCATAAAGCGGCGACCACAATCGTGGTTGCGCCCACCCGGCGGTCGGGCGCTGCCCTCCGTTGCGTGGGGAGGTGGCGGTTTTAGGCGATGGCTCCATCCCAAGGGGCTGCCCGGGTTTGGGGTGAATGCCGATTGGTCCAATCTTCGGCAGGCGAAGGGCCGGGATCGGCCGTCGCCAGCCCCGGCTGCGGTGCTGTGGCGGCGTTCCAGCTCTATGCGTTCCGATCCCGTGAACTGTCGCCCGCCCCCGGCTGCTGCGCGGTGGCGGCCCGCCACCGGCCGCCTGGTCTCGGCCATCGCGCGGGCGGCGTCGTGGACCCTCAGCCCTGCCGCACCGGGGCCGGCCATCGCCCGCCCACGCGACCCGGCCGTCATGCAAGTTTCACCCCGGTGCAAGGCCGCCGTCACATCCCGCCGCTAGGACCATGGCCAGCAACCGACCCGGAGGGATCCCGCCGATGCTGGAAGTCAAGGCCGTGACGCGGATGTTCGGCGAGAAGGCCGCCGTCGACCGTATCAGCTTCACCGTCGACCGCCCGGCCTTCGTCGGCATCATCGGCCGTTCCGGCGCCGGCAAGTCCACCTTCCTGCGCATGATGAACCGGCTGACCGAGGCGAGCGGCGGCGAGATCCGGGTGGAGGGGCGCGACATCCTCGCGCTGCGCGGCGCCGCCCGCCGCGACTGGCAAAGCCGCTGCGCGATGATCTTCCAGCAGTTCAACCTGGTGCCGCGGCTCGACGTGGCCTCCAACGTGCTGCACGGGCTGCTGAACCGCCGCTCCACCCTCGCCACGCTGTTCAACCTCTGGCCGCGCGCCGACATCCTGCGCGCGCTGGAGATCCTCGACCGGCTCGGCATCGCCGAACAGGCGCCGAAACGGGCCGAGGCGCTGTCGGGCGGCCAGCAGCAGCGCGTCGCCATCGCCCGCGCCCTGATGCAGGATCCGCGGATCATCCTCGCCGACGAGCCGATCGCCAGCCTCGACCCGATGAACGCGCAGGTGGTGATGGACACGCTGAAGCGGATCAATGTCGAGGACGGGCGCATGGTGATCGCCAATCTCCACACGCTCGACACCGCGCGGCGCTATTGCGACCGGGTGATCGGGATGCGCGACGGGCGCATCGTGTTCGACGGCACGCCCGACCAGCTTTCCGCCGGCGCCGCGCGCGACATCTACGGCGCCGATGCCGGCTTCAACGAGGCCGCGACCTCGACCGCCCTTCCCGCCGACACCACGGCCGACCGCGCCTGGGCCGACCGGCTGCTCGCCTGACCCCGAACCGATGGAGACGACCATGAAGACGCTCACCCTGGCCCTCGCGGCCTCCACCCTGCTGACCGGCGCCGCGATGGCGGAGGACATCGCCCGCTTCAACATCGGCATCCTCGGCGGCGAGAACGCGCAGGACCGGATGACGGCCAACGAATGCTACCGCGCCGCCATCGAGAAGGAGCTCGGCGTGCCGGTGAAGGTGTTCACCCCGGCCGATTACGACGGCGTGATCCAGGGCCTGCTGGGCGGCACGCTGGACATGGCCTGGCTCGGCGCCTCGGGCTATGCCAAGATCCACCTCACCGACCCGGAAGCGGTGGAGGTGGCGCTGACCAAGCAGAACATGGACGGCTCGACCGGCTATTACGCCATCGGCTTCGCCCGCGCCGACAGCGGCATCCGGTCGATGGAGGATGCCAAGGGCAAATCCTTCGCCTTCGCCGATCCGAACTCGACCTCGGGCTATCTGGTGCCGGGGGCGGAGCTGTCCGGGAAATACGGCGACCTGAAGCAGTATTTCAGCGAGGTGAAATTCTCCGGCGGCCATGAGCAGAGCCTCGTCGGTGTGGCGAATGGCGATTTCGATGCGGGCGTGGCCTGGGCCGACGGTCTGGGCGACTGGGAGGACGGCTACAATTCCGGCGCCATCCGCAAGGCCGCCGATGCCGGGCTGATCGACATGAACGACCTGGTGGAGATCTGGAAGTCGAAGCTGATCCCCGAAGGCCCGATGGTGCTGCGCAAGGTGCTGCCGCAGGAGGCGAAGGACAAGGTGATCCGGCTCACCGCCGACCTGCACGAGACCGACAGGGCCTGCGCCTATGGCGTGGCGGCGGGCGAGGCGAAGGATTTCGTTCCCGTCGGCCACGACGCCTATCTGGGCGTGATCGCCGCGCGCCGGCTTCAGGACGCCAGCAACTGAGCCTTTCATCACGGTCCGCCGTGTCCCCCGTCGGGGACACGGCAATTTCCTTTCCGGAGGGCGCGCAACCATGGTCGACATCTCCTTCGGGCCGGAGCCGGGGCCGCGCCCCGACCCCGGCGACGGGCGTGCGGCCTATCTCGAGCTGACACGGCGCCGCCGGATGTATGGCGGCATCCTGCTGGTGCTGTTCGTGGCGCTGATGGCCTCGGGCTTCCGGCTGGCCGAGGCGCGGAACGCGGGCGGCTTCCTCGAAGGGCTGCCGATGCTGCCATCCTTCCCCGCCGAGGTGCTGGCCGAGGCCTGGGCGAAGCGGGCGAACCTGCCGGGGCTGTTCGTCGCGCATCTGCCCTCGCTGATCGAGACGCTGAACATCGCCGCCGTCTCGACCCTGCTGGGCGGGCTGGCGGCGATGGGCCTGGCGCTGCTGTCCACGCGCGGGCTGGCGCGCTGGCCGCGCCTCATCCCGGTGTTCCGCCGCCTGATGGATGCCTGCCGCGCCCTCCCCGAGATCGTGATCGCGCTGATGCTGATCTATGTCCTCGGCGGCGGGCCGGTGCCGGCGGTCGCCGCCATCGCGCTGCATACCGCCGGGGCGCTGGGCAAGCTGTTCTCCGAAGTGGCCGAGAATGCCGACCCGAAGCCGGTCGAGGGGCTGGCCTCGGTCGGCGCGGCATGGGGGCAGCGGATGTGGCTGGGCGTCCTCCCGCAGGTGGCGCCGAACTGGCTATCCTACGCGCTGCTGCGGTTCGAGATCAATGTGCGGGCCTCGGCCATCCTCGGCTTCGTTGGCTCTGGCGGGATCGGCTACGACCTGAAGATCGCGATGCAATGGGGCATGGGCCGCTATGACGCGGTGGTGGCGATCTTCCTGCTGCTGTTCCTCGCCATCGTGGCGATCGACCGGATTTCCGACCGGGCCCGCACCCGGCTGGTGAGAGGCTGAGACATGACCGCGACGCTTTCCCCGGCGCTGGCCGATGCCGTGACCGCCCGCTTCGCCCGCCGCCGGCTGGCGGCCTTGGCGGTGCCGCTCGCCGTGCTGGCCTATCTGGCCTATGCCGCGCTGGCCTTCGATCTGGCCGGGCTCGCCGGCCGGGCGCGGCTGGACAATGCCGCCGTGCTGCTGTCGGATTTCTGGCGCTACAAGACGCATGTGACGCGCGACAACCGCTCCGGCGCGGTCAACGTCGCCATCGAGGGCGAGGCGAAGGGCACATATCCCGCCGACCGCCTGCCGGACTGGGTGAGCGTCATGGGCGACACGACGGTGATCGACCTCGGCGGCGGCCATGTCGTGACCTATGACGGCGCGGGCGCGCGCTATGACGTGCCCGGCTACGGCTCCATCGGCATCCGCCCCGAAGGCGACCGCCTGGCGCTTGCCGCCCCCGCGCCGCTGCCGGACTGGATCAGCGCCACCGACAGGCGGATCAGCGTGACCACCGATGCCGGGCGCTTCAGCTATACCCGGTCGAAGGTCGAGACCTTCCGCTATCGGCCCGGCTGGGCGATGTTCTTCTTCGCGCTGGACAGCCCGTTTCACGACATGGGCTGGGGAGAGCTGGCCGCCGCCGCCGCCTTCGGCCCGCGCCTCGATCCGGCGCTGCCCAATATCGCCGCCATGGCGCGGGATGTCTGGCGGAACCCGGTCTGGCGGCATGGCGACGTGATCTGGGCGATGTTCGAGACGGTGCTGATGGCCTTTCTCGGCACGTTCGGCGCGGCGCTGGTGGCGCTGCCGCTCGGCTTTCTCGCCGCGCGGAACATGATGCCCTTCGCCGCCCTGCGCTTCGCGCTGCGCCGGTTGTTCGATTTCATCCGGGGCGTGGACGGGCTGATCTGGACCATCGTGCTGGCCCGCGCCTTCGGACCCGGCCCGATGACCGGGGCGCTGGCCATCCTGCTCACCGATACCGGCAGTTTCGGCAAGACCTTCTCCGAGGCGCTGGAGAATATCGACGAGAAACAGGTGGAGGGCATCCGCTCCACCGGCGCGGGCGCGCTGCAACGGGCGCGCTTCGGGGTGATCCCGCAGGTGACGCCGGTGTTGCTGAGCCAGGTGCTCTACTTCCTCGAATCGAACACGCGCGGCGCCACGGTGATCGGCGCCATCGTCGGCGGCGGGATCGGGCTGCTGCTGACCCAGGCGATCCAGACCCAGAAGGACTGGGAGGATGTGGCGTATTACATGGGGCTGATCGTGCTGACCGTGATGGCGATGGACAGCTTCTCCGGCTGGCTGCGGCGGCGGCTGATCAAGGGGCGGTGAGGGGTTACTCCCCCTCTGGCGTGACGGTCAGCGCCACCCGGTCGCCGGCGAACCAGGTCCGGCCGTATTCCACCGGCACCCCCGCCGCGTCGACATTCACCGCGACCGAGCGCAGGACGGGCGCCCCCTCGGGCACCTGAAGCGCCAGCGCCAGCATGGCGGGGGCGAGCTTCGCCGTCAGCTCCGTCCGGGCGCGGGTATAGTCGGTCAGCCCGCAGGCGGCGAGGGCGGCGGTCACCGATTGCCGCTCCGCCATGTGACGCGGGAAATCCGGGAAGCGCGCCGCGTCGAAGACCGAGCGGAACACCGCGAGCGGCTGGCCATCGACCAGCGAGATGCCCTCCACCGCATGGACCATGGCGCCCGGCGCCAGACGCAGCGCCGCCGCCTCCTTCGCGTCCGACCCGCGCGTTTCCAGCAGCGTCAGCCGCCGCGACGGCGTGCGCCCCGAGGCCGCGACGTTCCGGTGGAACCGCACCCGCCGCCCCAGCGCGTATTCCGTCGGCCGCGCCGCGACGAATACCCCCGCGCCCCGGCGGGTGCGCAGGGTGCCGGCCTCGGCCAGGGATGCCAGCGCATGACGCACCGTATGGCGGTTCACCCCGAAGCGCGCCGCCAGTTCCGCCTCGGTCGGCAGCCGGTCGCCGGGGCGGTAATGCCCCTCGGCGATCTCGGCCGCCAATGTGCCTGCGATGGATTTCCAGATCGCGGATCGCGCCATGGGCCGCCCTTCATCAAAAATTCACAAGTCTTTCCTTGAGCCGATGCGGCGCACGGGCTATCACTTGTCTAGTTGTATAGTAATCTAGACAAATCCGCAAGCTGTCGAGGCTGGAATGTCCCAAATCTCCGAAATCCCGCGCCGCGACTGGATGGCGGTGCTGGCCAAGGCCCCGCCCGCCCGGCTTGCGGCGCTGATGCCCGACCTGCCGCCGCATGACCTGCTGCGCCCGCCGGAAACCGGCGCCGTGATGGTGCGGGGCCGCATCGGCGGCACCGGCGCCCCGTTCAATCTGGGCGAGATGACGGTCACCCGCTGCTCGGTCCGGCTGGACGGGGGCGCGGTCGGCCATGCCTGCGTGCAGGGCTGCGACCGGGGCCATGCCACCCGCGCCGCCGTGGCGGATGCGCTGATGCAGACCGCCCGCGCCGCGGCGGTCGAGGCCGGGATCCTCGCCCCGCTCAGGGCCGAGGCGGCCGCCGCCCGTGCGGCCCGCGCGGCCAAGGCCGCCGCCACCCGTGTCGAGTTCTTCACCCTGGTGCGGGGAGAGGACAGATGACCGCCCACCTGAGCGGAGGCTTCTCCGACCCGGCGGTGCAATCCGCCCATGCCTTCCGCGCCCTGCTGGAGGCGATGGCGCGGCCGGGCCGTATCTTCACCGTCGCGGGCGCGGCGCCGCCCGCGCCGCTTTCCGCCGCCGCCGGGGTGGCGCTGCTGGTTCTGGCCGATGGCACCACGCCGCTGCACCTCGCCGGCGCCGCCGATTGCGCGGCGGTGCGCGGCTGGATCGCCTTCCATACCGGCGCGCCGCTGGTCTCCGCCGAACGGGCGCAATTCGCCCTCGGCACCTGGGAGGCGCTGACCCCGGTCGGCCGCTTCCGCATCGGCGATCCCGCCTATCCCGACCGCGCCGCCACGCTGATCGTCGAGACCGGCCGGCTCGACGCCGACGGCCCCCGCCTCACCGGCCCCGGCATCGCGACCGAGGCGCGGCTCTCGCTGCCCGAAATCGCCGCCTTCCGGGCCAACCGGGCGCTGTTCCCGCTCGGCTTCGACACGATCCTGACCTGCGGCGACCGCCTCGCGGCCCTGCCGCGCAGCACCCGGGTGGAGGAGCGCTGATGTATGTCGCCGTCAAAGGGGGCGAGCGCGCCATCGACGCCGCCCATGCCTGGCTCGCCGAGGAGCGCCGGGGCGACCCGGCGGTGCCCGAACTCACCGTCGCCCAGATCCGCGAGCAGATGGCGCTGGCGGTCGACCGGGTGATGGCCGAGGGTTCGCTCTACGATCCCGATCTCGCGGCGCTGGCGATCAAGCAGGCGCGGGGCGACCTGATCGAGGCGGTGTTCCTGATCCGGGCCTGGCGCACCACCCTGCCGCGCTTCGGCGCCTCGCACCCGGTCGATACGGCGGCGATGGCGGTGGAGCGCCGCGTCTCGGCCACCTTCAAGGATCTGCCGGGCGGGCAGGTGCTGGGGCCGACCTTCGACTATACCCACCGCCTGCTCGATTTCGCGCTGGCCGCCGGCGGCGAGGTGCCGCCCGCCCCCGTCGCCCCGCCGAAGGACGAGGCCATGCCGCATGTCACCGGCCTGCTCGACCGCGACGGGCTGATCGAGACGGCGCCGCCCGGCGACAGCCCGCCCCCCGACCTCACGCGCGAGCCGCTGGAGCTGCCCGCCACCCGCGCACTGCGGTTGCAGGCGCTGGCGCGCGCCGACGAGGGCTTCACCCTGTCGCTGGCCTATTCCACCCAGCGCGGCTATGGCCGCACCCATGCCTTCGTCGGCGAATTGCGCATCGGCCGCGTGGCGGTGGAGATCGACCTGCCGGAGCTCGGCTTCGCGGTGGAGATCGGCGAGATCGAGCTGACCGAATGCGAGACGGTGAACCAGTTCACGGGATCGAGGACCGAGCCGCCGCAATTCACCCGCGGCTACGGGCTGGTGATGGGCCGATCCGAACGCAAGGCGATCTCGATGAGCCTCGTCGACCGCGCGCTGCGCTGGCGGGAACTCGGCGAGGATTTCACCGGCGCCCCGGCGCAGGACGAGGAATTCGTGCTGAGCCATTGCGACAATATCCAGGCCACCGGCTTTCTCGAACATATCAAGCTGCCGCATTACGTGGATTTCCAGGCGGAACTGGAACTGATCCGGCGGCTGCGGGCCGAGGCGATGGCGGCCTCACCAGCGCCGGAGCGCGATGACCATCACGATGCCGATGGCGATGGCGAAGATGATCAGGGTCGGCAGATCCATTCCCGTTCCTCCTGCCGGAAAAACCCCGCATGACCGATATTCGTTCCCCCGAGACCGACCGATACAATTTCGCCTATCTGGACGAACAGACGAAACGGATGCTGCGCCGGGCGCTGCTGCTGGCGCTGGCGGTGCCCGGCTATCAGGTGCCCTTCGCCAGCCGCGAGATGCCGATGCCCTATGGCTGGGGCACCGGCGGCGTGCAGGTGACGGCGGCCTGCCTGACGCCCGACGACCGGCTGAAGGTCATCGACCAGGGCGCCGACGACACCACCAACGCCGTCTCGATCCGCCGTTTCTTCCGCCGCACCGCCGGCGTCGCGGTGACCGAGGCCACGGCGGAGGCCACGGTGATCCAGACCCGCCACCGCATCCCCGAACATCCCCTGGCCGAGGGCCAGATCCTCGTCTACCAGGTGCCGATCCCCGAGCCGCTGCGCTTCCTGGAGCCGCGCGAGACCGAGACGCGCAAGATGCACGAGCTGGAGGAATACGGGCTGATCCATGTGAAGCTCTACGAGGACATCGCCCGTCATGGCGAGATCGCCACCGCCTATGCCTATCCGGTGCGGGTGGAGGGGCGCTATGTGATGGACCCCTCGCCGATCCCGAAATTCGACAATCCGAAACTCTCGGGCAATCCGGCGATCCAGCTTTTCGGCGCGGGGCGCGAATGCCGGCTTTACGCGCTGCCGCCCTATACGCAGGTGGTGAGCCTCGATTTCGACGACCATCCCTTCACCGCCTCGAAGGCCGATCACGCCTGCGACCTCTGCGGCGCCGATGGCAGCTATCTCGACGAGGTGATCACCGACGACCGGGGCGGCCGGATGTTCGTCTGCTCCGACACCGATTTCTGCGCGACACGGCAGGCCCGCGGGCATCGCGGGCGGCTGTCGCCGGAGGGCGCGTGATGGGCCGGGACCGCAATTCCCGGAAGAATTCCGGCGGGATCCCGCCGCTCACCGGAAAGGGGGCCGCGTGATGGGGCGCGTCGAAACGGGTATTTCCGCCAAGGGGAAGAGGGGGCCGCTGCTTTCCGTGCGGGGGCTGACCAGGCGCTACGGCGCGCGGATCGGTTGCGCGGATGTGGGGTTCGACCTCTGGCCCGGCGAGGTTCTGGGCATCGTGGGCGAGAGCGGGTCGGGGAAATCGACCCTGCTGTCCTGCCTTGCCGGGCATCAGGCGCCGGATGCCGGGCGCATCCTCTATGACGGCGCGGATGTGCTGGGATTTTCCGAGGCGGAGCGGCGCCGGCTGTTGCGCGGCGACTGGGCCTATGTGCATCAGAACCCGCGCGACGGGCTGCGGATGGGGGTTTCCGCCGGCGGCAATGTCGGCGAGCGGCTGATGGCGGTGGGGGCGCGGCATTACGGCGCGATCCGGCAGGCGGCGGCCGACTGGCTCGGCCGGGTCGAGATCGCGGCGGAGCGGATCGACGACCGGCCCTCGGCCTTTTCCGGCGGGATGCAGCAGCGGCTCCAGATCGCCCGCAACCTGGTGACCGGGCCGAAGCTGGTCTTCATGGACGAGCCGACCGGCGGCCTCGATGTCTCGGTGCAGGCGCGGCTGCTGGACCTGCTGCGCGGGCTGGTGCGCGACATGGGGCTTTCGGTGGTGATCGTGACGCATGACCTCGCGGTGGTGCGGCTGCTGGCCGACCGGCTCATGGTGATGAAATCGGGCCGGGTGGTCGAGACCGGGCTGACGGATCAGGTGCTGGACGATCCGCAGCACGCCTATACGCAACTGCTCGTCTCTTCCGTGCTTCAGGTGTGACCATGATCGAATTGCGTGATCTGTCGAAGAATTTCACCCTGCACAATCAGGGCGGCGCGGTGATCCCGGTTCTGGCGGGGGCGGCGCTGACGGTCCGCCCCGGCGAATGCGTCGGGCTGGTCGGGCAGTCGGGGGCCGGGAAATCCACCCTGATGCGGATGATCTACGGCAATTACCGCGCCGCCGCCGGCACGATCCGGGTTGGCGGGCTCGATGTGGTGACGGCGGAGCCGCGGGAGATCCTGGCGCTCCGGCGCGAGGTGCTGGGCCATGTCAGCCAGTTCCTGCGCGTCGTGCCGCGCGTGCCGGTGCTGGAGGTGGTGGCCGAGCCGCTGCTGCGGCTGGGCGTTCCGGCCGCCGCGGCGCGGGAGCGGGCGGCGGCCTTGCTCATGCGGCTCAACATTCCCGAACGGCTCTGGCCGCTGTCGCCCACCACCTTCTCGGGCGGCGAGCAGCAGCGGGTGAACATCGCGCGCGGTTTCGCCCATCCCTGGCCGGCGCTGCTGCTCGACGAGCCGACGGCGAGCCTCGATGCCGGCAACCGCGCGGTGGTGCTGGCGCTGATCGCCGAGGCCAAGGCGCGCGGTGCCGCGATCCTCGGCATCTTCCATGACGAGGCGGCGCGGGCGCAGGTCTGCGACCGGCTGGTCGATGTGACGGAATTCACCCCGGCGAGGGCGGCATGAGGCCGGTCGCCGTGGTCGGCCCGTCGGGGGCGGGGAAGGACATGCTGATGACGCTGGCCTGCGCCGCCGATCCGCGCCTCCGCGCGGTGCGCCGGGTGATCACCCGCCCCGCCGGGGCCGGCGAGGATTTCGAGAGCGTGACCGAGGCCGAATTCGCCCGCCGCCTGGCGGCGGGGGAGTTCGCGCTGCACTGGCGGGCGCATGGGTTGCGCTACGGCATCCCGGCGGCGGCGCTGGCGGGGGAGGGGATCCTGCTCTTCAACGCCTCGCGCGCGGTGCTGGCCGAGGCGATGGCGCGGTTTCCCGGCCTGTCGGCGATCGTCGTCACCGCGCCGCCGGGGATTCTGGCGGCGCGGCTCGCCGGGCGCGGGCGGGAAGGCGGCGCCGACCGGGCCGCCCGGCTGGCGCGGGCGGAGATCGCCTTGCCGGAGGGGCTGGCCGTCACCGTGGTGAACAATGACGGCACGCCCGAGGCGGGGCTCGCCCGCTTTCTCGTGGCGCTTCAGCCGGAAAGGGGATAGCGATGCAGCAGGCGGAACCGCCCATCCTCGGCCTCGCCGAAGAGGCAGAGCGCCTCCAGCCGGAACGGGCGCGGCAGCACCGGGGCGAAATGCGCCGCGAGCCGCCGCTCGGCGTCGGCCGCCTGCGGCGCGGGCAGCCGGTCGGTCAGCGTCAGGTGGAAGCGGAACTCCTCCATCACGAAGGGATAGCCCCAGCGGTCGAGCAGCGCGCGCTGGCGCGGGCTCAGCCGCTCCGGCCGGCGGCGGGCGATCTCGGCCGCGGTCAGCGGCGCCCGGAACGGATCGAGCGCGCGGACCGCCTCGGCGGCGAGGGCCCGCAGGGCGGCGGTATCGCCCTCCGGCACCAGCGCGAGGAAGCCGTCGAGGTTCGTCAGCCGCAGGCCGGGCAGCTCCACCGGGGCGAGCCGGGCGGCCAGCGCGGCCAGCGCCGCCCCCAGCGCGGCCGCATCCCTCCCCTCGGCCAGCCGGAACGGCGGCTTGATCGTGCCGTGAAAGCCGTAGCGGCGCGGCTCTCCGGTGATCGCGGCGGCCGGCAGGCCGAGACCGGGCTGCGGCACCGCCCGGCCCGCCGCCGCGTCCCAGCCCAGCCAGCCGCTGGCGCGATCGGCGAATGCCCCCGCCGGAGGGGCGTAATACACGGCGAAACGCTTCATCTTTTCCATGACCGGCGGCCTAGCGCGGCAGTGTCACACGCTTGTGACGGAAATCGCCTCAATGCATCCCATCCGTGCCGCGCGCGCAAGACAGGACAGACGACATGACGACCGAAACCATCCTTGCCAATGCCATGCTGGTGCTGCCGGGCGAGACGCTTCGCGGGCAGATCCGGCTGGCGGAGGGCCGCATCCGCGACATCGCCGGGGGCGGGGCGGTGCCCGCGGGCGCCATGGACTGCGCGGGCGATCTGGTCATGCCCGGCCTGATCGAGCTGCATACCGACAATATCGAACGCCACCTGCAACCCCGTCCCCGGGTGGACTGGCCGCATCAACCCGCGATCATCGCCCATGACGCCGAGCTTGCCAGCGTCGGCATCACCACCGTGTTCGACGCGCTGCGCGTGGGCTCGGTCTTCAGTTCCAGCAATGCCGGCTATGGCGAATATGCCCGCGCGCTGGCCGACGAGATCCTCGACCTGCGCGCCCGCCGCCTGCTCAGGATCAGCCATTTCCTGCATCTGCGGGCGGAAATCTGCTCGGAAACCCTGATCGAGGAGATGGCGAAGTTCGGCCCCGACGACCGGATCGGCATCGTCAGCCTGATGGATCACACGCCGGGGCAGCGGCAGTTCCGCGACATCGGCAAGCTGCGCGACTATGTGATGGGCAAGCGCGGCCTGTCCGAGGCCGAGTTCGACGCCCATGTCCGCGACCAGCAGGCGCTGCGCGCCCGGGTCGGCGCGCGGCACGAGATGGTGGCGGTGGCGGAGGCCCGGCGCTATGGCGCGGTGCTGGCCAGCCATGACGACACCACGGCCGGGCAGGTCGCCGTCTCGGCCGGGCACGGGGCGCATTTCGCGGAATTCCCGACCACGGTCGAGGCCGCGCGGGCCTGCCACGGCCATGGCATCCGGGTGATGATGGGCGCGCCGAACCTGATCCGGGGCGGCAGCCATTCCGGCAATGTCGCGGCGCAGGCGCTGGCCGAGGCGGATCTGCTGGACATCCTGTCCTCGGATTACGTGCCTTCGTCGCTGCTCTCCGCCGCGCTGATGCTGGGCGACCTGTGGGGCGATCCGGCGCGCGGCATCGCCACCGTGACCGCCGGTCCCGCCGGGGCGGTGGGCCTGCCCGATCGGGGGCGGCTGGAGCCCGGCGCGCGGGCCGATGTGATCCGCGTCGCCCGGATCGGCGCCGCCGGCGCGGTGCGCGGGGTCTGGGTGGAGGGCCGCCGGGTGGGCTGAGCCGGCGGTCTCCCGCGTGGAACGCCCGTCGGATCATCCGCCGCGCCGGCGGGCGGAGCCCGCTGGACCACCGGCGCCGGCCCGGCCCTAGGCGGCCTCGGATCCGAGCGTGGCCGCCATCCCGGCCAGAACGCGCTCGGCCTCTTCCGTGTCGAAATCGGTCTGGTAGCGTTTCCTGACCCCATGGTCGGACAGCAGGTGATATTCCGTGGGCTCGACCCCATGGCGGGAGAGGCAGTTGCGCACGCAGGCCAGCGCGCAACCGTCGATGCCGATGATCCGGCGGCCGGATTTGGCCACGCGCACCAGCTTCGGCACGTCGCCGCCGACCCCGGCGATGCAGGACATTTCGGCGAGGCCGCGCCGGTCGAGGGCGATGGCGAGGTAATTCGCCATCTGCGCCGCGCTGGAACAGCCGGAGCAGGAATAGACCAAGGGCAGATGCTCGCGTGAGGACATGGCGGAACCCTGACAGCCGTTTCCGAAATCCGAACACAGGCCCGGGCTTTTGTCGACGGACAAGGAGTCGCACCGTGTCTGGCTTTGCTTCTTGCCCAAATACTCATGTCCTCACGCCGCCGACCGGCCCTCCGGCGGGAACGGCGCGCCGAGAGGCCCGGTGTCGCGGTGGATGCCCTGCCGCGCATCGGCACAGGAGGAACCGGCGCGCCGGAGCCGATGCCACGGCGATATGGCGATCCCTGTCCTCCATCCGGTCGCGGCGCCGGATGGCCGCCGCTCATCCCGCGTCGTCGCGGTCGAGCACGAGCTGCATGATCTCGGCGCCCACCGCCATGTCGGGGACCGACCCCAGATGGCGCGCGCGCATCCGCCCCTGCCGGTCGAAGAGGATCAGGCTGGGCGTGCCCTCCAGCCCCCATTCGACCATGGTGCGCGGCATCGGCCCGGCTCCGGCCATGTCCACCGCCACCGGAAAGCGGATGCGGTATTCGTGCAGGAAGGCGCGCAGGGCGACCGGCGTCATCGCCGCGTGATGCTCGAACACGCTGTGCAGGCCGAGCACCGTCACATCCTCGGGGCGGAAGGTCTGGCGGATGCGCTGCGCCTGCGGCAGGCCGTGGCTGACGCAGCCGGGGCACAGCATCTGGAACGCCTCGACCGCGACGACGCGGCCGCGCAGTCCTTCGAGGGTCGGCGGGTCGTCGGTGTTCAGCCATTCCGCGGCATGGATCGTCGGTGCTGTCATGTCGTCCTCCCGAACGGGGCGGCCGCGCGGGAAGGCGCGGCCGCGGGGGTCATTCGTCCACCCGGCCGGGCAGGCTCAGATCGCCTGAGGCGGTGTCGAACACATCGCTCACGCAAAGCAGCGGGGCGTGGATATTGGCGTCCACCCGCAGCGCCGCCGTCACGCCGTCGAAGCGGGCGCCGGCCAGCGCGCTGATCCCGGCGAAGGGCACCCGGACGCTGACGGTCCGCCCGGTAAAGACCGGCGACCAGCCGGGGCTGTCGATCAGGATCGGCAGGCCGGGCCAGGTGGGCGGCAGTGGCGGCGTCTCGCCCTCGGGGATGTCGATCACCTTGAGGGCGCCCGCTCCGCAGGCCTCGTCCGGTCCCAGCACGACCCAATGGCTGTGCCAGTTGCCGCCATCGTCGCCGGTGTCGTTGCTGCCGTTCTCGTCGAACAGCGGCGTGTCGTCGAAATCGGGATGGATCGTGACGGCGAAGGCGAGGATGCCGGCGCCGGGGGCGAAGCCCACGGTCGCGGGATCGAGCGAGGTCGGCCAGACATAGGAATGGACCGGCGCCCCGCCGAGCGCGCCTTTCGGCTCGGGCGCGGTCGCGCCCGGCGTGCCGGCGACGCCCATGGTGAAGGTGGCGATATTGCCTTCGGTGGTGATGCTGGCCGCCACGATGTCGAAATCGGCGATCCCGGCATTGCCGGCGGCGGTCTCGATCCCGTGGGCCTGCGCCGCGCCGGCCAGCGCGAGCGCGCCGGCGGCGAGGGCATGGCGAAGCCTTCGGTTCCGTGTCATGATGGGGGGCTTCCTTTCGTCAGAGGGGTTGCATACCGGGCGTCCGGGCCGTGCCAGCGGCTTCGGGCGCCCAACTCAGGCCATGGCGGCGAAACGCGCGGAATTGCGGGCGCGCTCCTCCGCCGGGGCTTCCTCGTGGTCGGCGCAGGCGAGGCGCAGGGCGGCGTCGCCGAAGGCGGCGTCCACGAAGGCGCAGTGATGCGGGCGGGCCGCATCGTCATGGGCATGGGGCCGGAAATGCCGGCAGGTGAGGCACATCCGCTCCACCGGGATCGCGCCGGCCTCCTGCAAGCCGCGGATCACCAGCGTCAGGCCGCGCAGCAGGCCGGCGCGGTCGGGTTCGGACAGGGCGTCGAGCACCGGGGCGACCGCCTGCGGCATGTCGGGCAGCCGGGCGGCCACCGCCGCGCCGCGCGGTGTCGGCACCACGCGCCCCGCCCGGCGGTCCTGCGGATCGGGCCGCCGCTCCACCAGCTCCTTGGCTGCGAGCGCCGAAACCGCGTCGCTCAGCGTCGGGGCGGAAACCCCGATGCCGCGCGCCAGATCGCCGCTGCGCGCCGGCCCGCCCGCCGCCAGCCGGGCGAGTATTTCCGCCTGGGTCGGGGTCAGCCCCTGCGCCCCCGCCGCCTGCCATCCCGCCGCGCGCCAGAACAGCGCGAGGCGCGACAGGGCATGGGCGATCTGTTCGGCGGGTGCGGACATGGCGACTCCTCGGACCCAATTATATTAGGAATCCTAATCAATTTCAACTCCGGTGGCGATGGAGATCGGGACCATGATGTTTCGTGGCCCCGCATCGACGGAACCTCGGAGCGGATATGCAGATGGGAGGCGGACGCCCGGCCCATGAACCGCGCCGCCGCCAGAATGGCCGCGAGACGGATCTCCGGCCATCCGGCATGGCGCGGCGACCGCGCCGGCGCGTTTCGTGGTGCCGGGATTTCCTGGCCGCCGGAAGCCCGACCGGAGCGCGGCCGGGCCCCGGCCGCTCAGAACACGAAATCTCCGGCTTCCAGAGTGCCGATCTGCACATGGCGCAGCACCAAGGTGCCGGAGTCGTGGTCGATCTCCACATTGCGGCCGACCTGGCGCATCGCGGCGGAGAGCGCGGCGAAGCTGTCGATGGCGGTGGCCGAAAGGTCGATCACGTCGCGCCCGCCGAAATCGGTGATCACATCGCGGCCGGAGGCGGCGGTGATGATGAAGACATCCGCGCCGCCGCCGCCCGTCAGGGTATCCGGCCCGGCGCCGCCGGTCAGCCGGTCCGCGCCCGCGCCGCCTTTCAGCACATCCGCCCCGGTGCCGCCCAGCAGGCGGTCATCGCCGTCGCCGCCATCCAGCCGGTCATGCGCGGCGCCCCCGTCCAGCCGGTCGTTGCCCGCGCCGCCGGCCAGCACATCCTTGCCGCCCTTGCCGGCCAGCCGGTCATGGCCGCCCAGCCCCAGCAGCGTGTTGGCCCCGCCATTGCCGGTCAGCCGGTCGGCGTGATCCGATCCGCGCAGGTTCTCGACCGAGGCGTAGCTGTCGCCCGCCGCCTCGCCGCGATTGCCGCGTGGCGCCGAGAGGTTGGCCGTGACGCCCTTGGCCGCCCCGGCATAGGAGGCGGTGTCGCGCCCGGCTCCGCCGTCCAGCCGGTCGCCGCCCACGCCCCCGGTCAGCACGTCGTCGCCCGCGCCGCCGGTCAGCCGGTCGTTCCCGGCCTCGCCCAGCAGCCGGTCGTTGCCGCCCGCGCCGTTCAGCGTGTCCTTGCCGGTGCCGCCCCAGATCCCGTCGGCCTTCGCGGTGCCGGTGATCCTGTCATTGCCGGCATAGGCCAGGAAATCCCCCGCCGCCTTCATGGTCCGGCCGTCATTGCCCTGCGTGCCATGGAACCGCGCCGTCAGCAGGCTGTCGGCATGTTTCAGGTCGAGCGCCACCTGGCTTTCCGAGGTCATGGATTCCCAGTTCGCGGGCCGGTTGAACTCGTAATAGTCGAGGACACGCAGCGACCCGGCGGCATCGCCCACCACCAGATCCTTGCCTTCGCGCCGATAGAGCGCATGGGCGATGTCCGTGACCTCGGTCCTGAAGAAGGACATGAAGCCGATGATGCCGTTGGTGTCATGGATCTCGTGATGGCCGACGATCCTGTTCTGCCGGTTGAGGTAGAGCACATAGAAGTCCGACCCCGATCCGCCGTGGAGTTCGGAGGAGGCGCCGGCGGAAATCAGGAAATCCATGCCCGCCCCGCCCCGCAGCGTGTCGCCGCGGCCGACGCCGACGATCTGGTCGTTGCCGTCGCCGCCCTCCAGCAGGTCGCCCTTGTGACCGGCGAGCGCGGCGGGCAGCAGGAAGAGATAGCCCGCGCCGAACAGACCTTCGGTTCCGCCGATCAGCGTATCCGCGCCGTCGCCGCCGATCAGCGTATCGGCATTGCGCCCGCCCGACAGGGCGTCGTCATCGTCGCCGCCGTGAAGCCGGTTGGAGGTGTGGTTCGCCCCCTGGAGCGTATCCTCTCCCTCGCCGCCGAACAGCGCGAAGGGCTTGCCGTTCTTCCGGCCCAGTTCATAGAGCGACAGGTCGTCGTCGCCCTCGCCACCCCGCAGCGTCAGCCCCGAGGCGGCGAGGCTGTCCAGGCTGACCGTATCGTCATAGCGGGTCAGCACGATCTCCACATCCTCGTCCGCGATGATGTCGCGGGAGGCGGTGATGAATTTCAGCGCCAGCGCGGTGGCGTAATCGCTCACCCCCTCATCCGGCAGGGCGAACAGGTCGCCCACCGTCAGGTCGGTTCCGGCATCCGGCGTATAGGTCAGCCCCCATTGCGGGAAGGACTGCGCGTTGTTGTAGGGGTTGATCTTGCCGAGCTCGAAGGACAGGCCCGCCGCGCTGGTGTCCAGCGCGGTGTTGATCTGGGCGACGACATTCGCCTTCGCCTCGGCGATCGCCTCCTCGACGGCGGGATAGAACACCGCGTCGCTGTGGTCGAAGCCGAACAGGTTCAACGAAATATCGGTGTCGATGGCGGCAAGCCCGTGGATCATGCCATAGGCGAACGGCCCGCTGCCGCCGAAGGCCGTCCGCTCCAGCGCCCCGAAGGAGAAGGTGGAGGCGCCGTGCTCCGCCAGCGAATCCGGCATGCGGTAATAGCTGCTCAACTGGTCGCCGCTGGTCTGGCTGGTGCGGACCAGATCGGGACCGACATAGGTGGTGCGCGATACGACCCGGCTGCCGCCGCCGATGATGAAGACGAGGTAGGAATGCGTCAGCGCCGTATAGCCCGATTGCCAGAAGATCTCGTTGAACGCCTTGCCGGCGATGGCGGTGGCATCCTCGGCGGGCAGGGTGCTGTTGCCCATGTCCGGCGAGAACAGCTTGTCGAGATCGGTGAGGTTCAGGCCCCCGGAATAGCTGTTGGTCTGCGAATAGGCGGAATAATCGAATTTATGCGCCATGGCGGATACCTCTCAATTGTCCCGCGTCTGGAAATGCGGGTGAAAATCACTCCGTGCGGCCGGTAATCCGGGGCCGGGCCCGGCCATCAATCGGGGCCGGCGCGCGGAAGTCTGACATGGCCCGCCGCTTCGCGCCAAACGGATAATCCGGCCGGTAGCGGAACCTTGCCCAGAAAGGCCGGGCGCGGACGCCTTGCGACCCCCGGGGAACGTGCCGTTCGCGCGGCCGGCTCCGGCGCGGTGGGGCACCCCCCAGAGGATTTTCGGGTGACCTGTCCGTGTGCTGAAGCGGTGCGGGAAGCCCCTGCGCCGCCGGGTTGGCGGAGGGCAGGAGGGCGCCTCCCGGTCAGGCGGTTGCCATCCGCGCGGCCCGTCTGCCGCCGAACTGGATCAGCGCGACCCCGCCGAGGATCAGCGCCAGCGCCGCGAGCTCGACCTCCGTGATCGGCTCGCCGATCCAGCCGCCGATCGCCAGCGCCACCACCGCCGGCAGGTAGGTCGCCCCCGAGGCGCCGACGGCGCCGAGCTTTTGCAGCATGTAGTAATAGATCAGATAGGCGATCCCGGTTCCCATGACGCCGAGGCCGACGACAAGGGCGACCAGCGCCTCGGGCGCATGGAGGATCGCCGACATCCCGCGCATGTCCGTCACCACGAGCAGCGTCAGCAGCGCCAGCCCGGTCTGCCAGGTCGCCAGCGCCACCGGCGACAGGTTCAGCGGCGACAGGAAGCGCCGCGCATAGACGAAGGACACGCCCACGCTCAGCGTGCCCGCCATGACCCAGGCGACGCCGGCGGGCGGGATCGTCCCGCCGCCCTCCCAGGGCCGCGCGGTCAGCAGGATGCCGGCGAAACCGAGCGCCACCCCCGCGCCGATCACCCCGTTCGGCCGTTCGGAGCGCAGGAACAGAAGCGCGGCGAGGAAGGTCACGACCGGAACCGCCCCGCCGAGCAACCCCGCCACGCTGGAGGGCAGCAGCGCCGTGCCCGCGACGAATCCGTAATAGTAGAACGAGGTCGCCAGCACCGACATGACCGCGAAATGCGGCAGGTGGCGCAGTTGCGCCCGGTGCACCGCCCCGGTGCGCCAGGCGACGAGGGCCAGCGGCACGAACCCCGCCGCCACCCTGAGCAGCACGACCTGCATCGGCGGCAGCACCGCCGTCGCCATCTTCATGAAGAGGTAATTCGACCCCCAGATGAAGCCGATCAGGACGAGGACGGCGTAGGCGCGGAACATGGCGAGGGTCTTTCCCGGGTTGCGGCCCTGACGGAATATCCCGGATCGTCCCCCCTTTCGCGCCAGAAGGAAAGCTGTCAGACTGTAGAAAACCTACAGGCTTTCCCGGATGATCCCGCGCCGCAAACTGCCGCCGCTGAACGCCCTGCGCGCCTTCGAGGTCGCCGGGCGCCGGCTGAATTTCCGGGCCGCCGCCGAGGAGCTGGGCGTGACCCAGGGCGCCGTCGCCCAGCAGGTGCGCGCGCTGGAGGATCACCTCGGCCTGCCGCTCTTCCGCCGGCTGCCGCGCGGGCTGGCGCTGACGCCGCAGGGCATGGCCTATCTCGGCGAGGTGAGCCAGGCCTTCGACACGCTCGGCGCGGCGACGGGCCGGCTGGCGCAGCGGCCCGACCGGGTGACGCTCAGCGTCACGCCCACCGTCGCCACCCGCCTGCTCATCCCCCGCATGGCCGCTTTGCGCGAGACCCTGCCGGGTGTTGAGTTGCGCACGGTGGCAGAGGAGGAGCTGCCGGATTTCGACCGCGAGGATGTGGACATCGCCATCGGTCTGGCGCCAGGGGCGTTTCCGCCCGGCCTGGAGGCGCGGCTGCTGATCCGGCAGGAGATCGTCGCGGTCGCCTCCCCGGCGCTGGTCAAGGGCATGGCCCTGCCGCTGGCCGAGGCGGCCGCCGAACGCCTGCCCCTGGTGCATCACTGCCTCGACCACTGGCCGCGCTTCCTGAACCGCCGCGAGCCCTTGCCCGGCCCGCGCTTCAGCCTGACCACCATGGCCATCGACGCGGCCCTTGCGGGGCAGGGCGCCATCGTGGCCTGCGACGCCTTCGTCGCGGCGGAGCTGGCGGATGGGCGGCTGGTCCGCATCATGGAGCGGTCGCTGCGCGTCGCGCCGGACTATTGCATCGTCCGCCGCCGCGCCCCCGCCCCCCGTCCCGCCGCCGCGGCGGTCTGGACATGGTGCATCGGAGAGCTGTCGCGGATCTGACGGCCCCGGGGGTGTGCTGCGGAAAGGGGGCCTTCGGCATCGAAGCCGCAAAGACCGCCTGCGCTTCGGCCGAATGCCGATCCGGCCTCAGGGTTGTCGCCGCCCGTCCGCCGGTCTTTCCCGCCGGCGTCGCCGCGCAGGCGGTCACCGGGCCGGCGGCGGGCCGTAGAGCTGGATCAGGCCGTCCATCAGCGCGCCGCGCCAGACGAAGCTGTCATGCCCGGCGGAATAGAGCCGCCAATGCGCCTCGGCGCCGCGCCCCTTCAGCACCGCGTAGAGCTGGCGCGAGGTCTCGCGGATGTCGGCCCCGACGACGCCGTTCTCCGCCCGGCCGGTCTCGAACCGCCCGGCGGTGATGAAGAGGCGCGGCAGGCGGTCGGCGGCGAGGGCCCGCCCGGCCATCCAGCTCAGCGCCTGTTCCTCCTGCCCCTCGGGCGCCCACCAGTAGGAGCCCGACATCGAGATCGCCGCCCCGAACGCCTCGGGCGCGGAAAGCGCGACATGCGCCGCGCCGATCCCGCCGAAGCTGGCCCCGGCGACCACGGTGCGCGCGGGATCGGGGGCGAGGCCGAACCGCGCGGCGGCCCAGGGCAGCAGCTCCCCGGCCATGAAACGGGCGAAATCCGGGTTGCCGGGCAATTCGCGGGCGCGGGTCTCGCCGTCGATCGGGTCGATGAACACGGCGGCGACCGGGGGCAGCCGGCGTTCCGCCACCAGCCGCTCCAGCGCGCCGGGGATCCGCATCTCGGCCACCGCGCGCGGCCCGTCGAAGACGAAAAGCAGCAAGGCGCGCGGATCGGCCGGATCGAAGCCCGCGCTGCGGTAGAGCTGGATGCGCCGGCTGTTGCCGAGGATGGCCGAGGCGAAGCGGGTTTCCTCGACCGTGGCGGGCAGCGGCGGGAAGCCGGGCTGCGCCGGGGCGCCGGGCAGTTCCAGCACCGACCACTGGTTGAAGGCGTCCGGCGCGTCCTCCGGCCAGGGATGGCGGTTGAGCGGATCGGCGGCGGAGGTGGCGAGGATCGCCACCCGCCGCGCCCGCGCCGGGCCGGGCAGATCCGGCACATCGGGCGCCAGGCGATAGGCGAGGCGGGTGTCGGGCGGCAGGGCATAGCTGCGGAACCAGACATCCGAACCGCCCAGCCGCTCCAGCCAGTCATGGTCGGAGGACGGCCCGCCGAACAGCCGGACATTCCGCGCCGCGCCGCGATAGAGGAAGGTCACGATGCTGCGCCCGTCGTCCTCTTCGATCATCGGCGTGCCCTCGGCGGCGCGCGCGGCCCAGAAGGCTTCGGTCGCGCCGCCCTCGGCCAGCGTGCCGGCCAGCGCCCGCATCGCCGGGCTGAGAAATCCGGCGGCGGGCGGCTGCTGCTCCGCCAGCGGCACCACCTTGGTCAGCCGCAGCGAGAAGGCGGCGCCCTCGGGGCCGGCGACGCTGATCCCCGCCGCCTCGGGGGCGACGAAATGGAAGGTCTGCACCCCGTCGCTGGCGCGCGAAAGCTCGCGCCGGGGGGCGTCATGCGACAGCAGGCGCATCACCAGCTCGTCGCCCGAGGGCCGGAACTCGCCGGTGACATAGGCGCCGGGCGGGGCGTCCAGATGGAGGATCCGGCCGGCGGGCGCGGCGGTGGCGGTGAGCTCGTAGCCTTGCGACAGCGTATCGCCGAAAACCGCGGGCGGCAGGGCAAGCCCTGCCGCCATCACAGCCACGCCGAGGGAAAGGGCGCGGCGTGACATCAGAACTTGTAGTCCAGCGAGGCGGTGACCATCCGCTCCGACCCGATGAAGCAGGCCCATTGCGAGGCGCAGGAGGCGGTATAGACCTTGTTCGTCAGGTTCTGCACGTTGATCTGGCCATGCAGCCCCTCATAGGCCGGCGAGAGCTTGCCGAAATCGTAGCCCACCGCGAGGTCGACCAGCGTGACCGAGGGCACCTCGAAGGTATTGGCGCTGTCGCCCCAGCTGTCGCCGATATGGCGCAGGCCGAGCGCGAGGTCATAGCCCGCCTCCGAGGTGTATTTCGCCCAGAGCGCGGCGGTGAAGCCGGGCAGGCGCGACGGCATCTTGCCCAGATCGGCGGCGGTGTTGGTCTCCTTCACCTCGGCGTCGAGCCAGGAGGCGGAGCCGAGCAGGCTCCAGCCGTTGCCCAGTTCGGCGCGGCCCTCCAGCTCCAGGCCGCGGCTGTCGATGCGGCCGATCTGGTCGTAGCTGGCGGTCACCGGGTTGTAGCTGAGCACCCCGGTCTGCTTCAGGTCGAACACGGCGGCCTGCGCGAAGAACCGGCCATCGGCCGAGGCCCATTTCACGCCGAGCTCCACCTGTTCCGCCTCGGTCGGATCGAAGGGCGTCCCGGTGGCGGAGGACTGGGTGACCGGCTCGAAGCTGGTGGCGTAGCTGAGATAGGGCGCCACGCCGTTGTCGAAGGTGTAGAGCGCGCCGAGGCGGCCGGTCACCGCATGGTCGTCGAAGGTGGTGGAGGCGCCGGTCAGGTTGTTGTCGATGGTGACGTCGAAATCGTCATAGCGCAGCCCGGCCGAAAGGTTCAGCGCGCCGATCTCCACCTGGTCCTGCACATAGAGGCCGGTCTGGCGGCTGTCGGTGCGGGTGTCGCTGGGCCGTTCCACCAGGTCGAAGCCGGTATGGCCGTAGACCGGGTTCGTCCAGTCGATCGTCGGAACCGAATAGTCGAAGCCCCATTTGTAGTCGCGGCGGCTGCGCTGGTGGTCGATGCCGGCCAGCAGGGTATGCTCGGCCGCCCCGGTCTGGAACCTGTGCTCGACCGAGAGGTCGAGCGCGGCCTGCTTCAGATCGTCCGTCCCGCCCGAGGCGGCGCGGTTGATGGTCTTGCCGTCGGCATCCAGCGATTCGAAGGTGAGGGTGCGGAAATAGCTGTCGATCCCGGTGGCGCGGGCCTTGGCGCGCAGCGTGGTGTCGTCGCCCAGCCGGTGCTCGATCTCGGCGCCGAGGGCGCGCGTCTCGCGGGTCGAGCGGTCCCAGGCGGGATCGCCCACCAGGAAGTCGACGGGGATGTAGCCGCCCGAGGCGGTCGGGCGGATGGTGCCGTCGGCGATGCGGAAGTTGCGGAAGCCGGCATCCGGTTCGTTCTGCACCAGCGCGGTGACGGTGACCGTGGTCGCGTCGGTCGGCCGCCAGCGCAGCGAGGGCGCGAAGGAGAAGCGCTGCTGCTCCAGCCCCTTCTCCTGGGTATCCACCCGCCAGCCGGTGCCGACCAGCCGCCAGTCCAGCGTCTCGGACAGCTTGTCGCCGAAGTCGAAGGCGAGGCCGGCGCGGTCATGGCTGCCGCCGGTCACCTTCACCTCGCGGACGCGCTCGCCATCGGCCTTCTTGGTCGTCATGGTGATGATGCCGCCCGGATTGGCCTGGCCGTAAAGCACCGAGGACGGGCCCTTCACCAGCTCCACCCGGTCGAGCAGCCACGGATCCATCTGCCCGAACGAGCCCGATCCGAAGATCAGCCCGTCGACATAGCGCGGCACATAGCCGAAGCCGCGCACATAGGTCTCGTCATGCAGGTTCGACGAGCCGCGATATTCGGTGAAGATGCCGGGGCTGTAGCGCAGCGCCTGCGCGACCGAGGTGGCGGCCTGGTCGGCGATCTGCGTGGCGGGCACCACGTTGATGGCCTGCGGCGTCTTGCGCAGCGGCGTCGCGGTTTTCGTGCCCGAGACCGAGCCGGTGGCGACATAGCCGTTCACCTGCCCGACCCCGCCGGATCCGTCCAGCACCACGGGATCCAGGACGGTCACCGCCGCCTCCTGGGCGGCGGCGGCCAGCGGGAACAGCAGCGTGGTGCTCAGCATCAGCGCCCGGATCGGGGCGCGCAGGGGGGTGATCGTCGCGGTCATGTCTTCTCCGGTGCGAGGGGATCGCAATACTTGAGTATTTTGCATGGATATTATAATCCGCCCCCAGCCAGGTCGATCCGGCCCAGCTCTGGTCTCCCGCCAATCAGCATTGATTTTCCGACAATCGGAGCGATCATGAGCATTCACCGCTTTCCCGGCGACTTCCGGCTCGGCGTCCTGAACGAGCCGCGCGATCATGTGCTGGAACCGGGGCTGAGCCCGGTCGAGCCGAAGCTGATGCTGCTGGTCCTGCTGTCCGGGTTGCAGCGGTTCCGTCTGGCCGGGCGGCTGTTCGAGCTGGATGCGCAGCGGCTGCCGGACGCGCTTTTCCTGCGGATCGGCTGCCCCTGCGAGGTGGAGTTCCTGCACAACTGGGGCCAGCCGCTGATCAAGCTGCAACTGGCCACCCCGCTCGACTGGCTGGAGAACGTGCAGGGCGGCAATGCCGGGGCGCTGGCCGGGCTCTCGGGCGATTTCGCGGCGCTGCGCTTCCTGCCCGGCGCGCAGATGGTGGAGACCGCGCGGACCATCGTGGCGACGCCCCAGCCGCTCGCGCGGATGGCGCTGGGCATGTCGCTGCTGGACCAGTGCCTTGCCGGCCTGTCGGGCGAGGCGCCGTCGAGCCTCGCGGTGGTGCGGCAGATCGGCGGGTCCGACATCATCGCCCGGCTGCGCCGTCTGATCGCGGCCGCGCCCGAGGGGGCCCCCCTGACCGCCCCGGCGCTGGCGCGGGCCTGCGGCATGGGGCTGCGCAGTCTGGAGCGGCTGGTGCGCGACGATCTGGGCACCAGCCTCGGCGCGCTGATCCGCGAGGAACGGCTGGAGGCCGGTCTCAGGGCGCTGCGCGCGGGACAGCCGGTGGCGCGGGCGGCGGCGCGGGCCGGCTATTCGAGCGCGGCGAATTTCGCCGTCGCGGTGCGCCGCCGCTTCGGCGACACGCCCAGCCATCTGCGCCACGATCCCGATCGGGTCGCGGGACGGGCGGGGTTCAGCCTGGCCGATCCGCGGTCTCGACCGACCAGCTCAGTCCGGTGAAGCCCTCGCGATGCGCGAAGGTCGCCAGATGGCTGTCGATCACGAAACGCGCATGGATCATGTTCTTCACGTCCTCCGATTCCAGCCGGATGGTCAGCGCGCCGTCCTCGGCGCGCATCTCCGCCCGGCCGGGCGGCAGCGCGGCATGGCCCTGCCGGTCATCGTAGGCGACCTCGACCTTGTGGGCGAAATGCTTGCAAAGCTGTTGCAGGTATTTCGACGCGTGCTGCGTCTCGAACCGGGCCGTCGTCACATACATCGCCTGTTCCTTGCAATTTCGGGCGGAATACCGGCTGGACCGTCCTGCGGCAAGCCTCTATGTCACGGGGGAACCGCGTGCAGCCAGCGCCCAGCCACACGCTCCAGCGCTGGAGTCCCCCGATGATCCGCCTTGCCGCCTCCGTTCTTCTGGCCGCCTCGGCCGCGCTTGCCGCCCCCGCCCTCGCCGGGGATGTGACCATCGCCACCGCGCGGGGCGAGGTGACATTGCCCGCCGGCCCGTCGCGGGTGGCGGTGTTCGACATGGCCGCGCTCGATACGATGGACGCGCTGGGCGTCGTCCCGGCGGGGGTGCCGGACAAGCTCTATGTCGATTATCTGGACGATGCGGCCGGCAAGGCCGCCCCGCTCGGCACGCTGTTCGAGCCGAACCTGGAGGCGGTGGCTGCGCTGGCCCCCGACCTGATCGTGGTCGGCGCCCGCTCCGCCACGCAGGTCGAGGCGTTGTCGCCGCTCGCCCCCACCATCGACATGACCATCGGGCAGGATCTGGTCGCCGATGCCCGCGCCCGGATCGCCGCCTATGGCGCGCTGTTCGGCAAGGCCGAACAGGCGGCGGAGCTGGAGGCGGCCTTCGACGCGAAGCTGGCCGAGGCGCGGGCCGCCGTGGCGGGCAAGGGCAAGGCGCTGATCCTGCTGACCAACGGGCCGAAGGTCTCGGCCTATGGCAAGGGCTCGCGCTTCGGCTGGCTGCATACCGCGCTGGGCCTGCCCGAGGCTTACGAGAACCTCAACCCCGAGGTGCATGGCGACGCGGTGTCCTTCGAGTTCATCGCCGAGGTCGATCCCGAATGGATCATCGTGGTCGACCGCTCCTCCGCCGTGGGCGAGCAGGCTTCGGCGCGGGCGACGCTCGACAATCCGCTGGTCGCCGGCACCCGCGCGGCGCGCGAAGGGCGGATGGTCTATCTGCGGGCCGCCCCGCTCTATATCGCCGGCGGCGGCTACCGCTCGGTGATGGGGACGCTGGACGAGATCATCGCCGCCTTCGCCGGCTAGAACCCGGAGCCCGAGGTCCAGCCATGCGCCCGGCCGCGATCCTGACCCTGCTTCTGGTGCCGCTTTCCCTCGTCAGCCTGCTGACCGGGGCGGCGGGGATGGAGATCGGGCAGCTGGGCCACGACCCGCGCGCGCTGCTGATCCTGACCGTCTCGCGCCTGCCGCGCACCGTGGCGGTGATCCTGACCGGGGCGGCGCTGGCCATCGCCGGCGTGGTGATGCAGCAACTGGTGCGCAACCGCTTCGTGGAGCCGGGCACCACCGGCACCGCCGAGAGCGCGGCGCTCGGGCTGCTCGGGGTCACGCTGCTCGCGCCGGCGGCGCCGATCTGGGTGAAGATGGTGGTGGCGAGCCTCGCCGCGATGGCCGGCACCGCGCTGTTCCTGCGGCTGGTCCGGCGGCTGCCCCCGCGCGAGGTGCTGCTGGTGCCGCTGGTCGGCATCATCCTGTCGGGCGTGCTGGGGGCGGCGGTCACCTTCGTCGGCTGGCAGACCGACCTGCTGCAACTGATCGGCATCTGGCTGATGACGGGCGAGTTCTCCGGCGTCATCGCCGGGCGCTACGAATTGCTGTGGATCGCCGGAGGCGCCGCGGCGCTGGCCTGGTTCGCGGCGGACCGCTTCGCCATCCTCGGGCTGGGGCGCGCCGCCGCGACCGGGCTGGGCGTCGATCCCGACGCGGTGATGCGGCTGGGCCTCGCCGTGGTGTCGGTGGTCACGGCGCTGGTGATCGTGACGGTGGGGATGATCCCCTTCGTGGGCCTCGTCGTGCCGAATATCGTCGCGCGCCGGATGGGCGACAACCTGCGCGCCACGCTGCCGGTGACCGCCGCCGGCGGCGCCGCGCTGGTTCTGGCCTGCGACATCGCCGGGCGGCTGGTGCGCTATCCCTACGAGGTGCCGGTGGGCACCATTCTGGGCATCGTGGGCTCGCTGCTGTTCCTGTGGCTGCTCTATCGGGGGCCGCGGCATGGATAGGCGGGTGGCGCTGCTGGCGCTGGCGCTGCTCGCGGCCTCGGCGGTCTGGCTGTTCTGGGGGCTGGGCGCGACATGGCGCTTCGTCCTGCCGCTGCGGGCGGGCAAGCTGGCGGGGATGCTGCTGGTCGGCGCCTCGGTCGCGGTGGCGACGGTGCTGTTCCAGACCGTCAGCCGCAACCGCATCCTGACGCCGCAGATCATGGGGTTCGACGCGCTCTATATCCTGATGCAGACGGCGATGGTCGCGGGGCTGGGCCTGACCGGCTTCGCCGGCCTGCCCGCCGCCGCGAAATTCTCGGCCGAGGTGGCGGTGATGGTCGCCGCCTCGCTGCTGCTCTTCGGCACCCTGCTGGGGCGGGGCGGGCAGGACGTGCCGCGCCTGATCCTGACCGGGGTCATCCTCGGGGTGATGTTCCGCTCCGCCGCGGGGTTCCTCGCGCGGGTGATGGATCCGAACGCCTATGCGGTGGTGCAATCGTCGAGCTTCGCCAGTTTCGCGCGGATCGACACCGCGCTGCTGCCGGTCGCCGCCGGGCTGAGCCTCGCGGCCATCGCCACGGCGCTCCGGCTGGCGGCGCGGCTCGACGTGCTGGCGCTCGGCCGGCCCATCGCGGTGTCGCTGGGGCTGGTGCATGACCGGCTGGTGCTGGCGGTGCTGGCGCTGGTGGCGGTGCTGGTCTCGGTCGCGACGGCGCTGGTCGGGCCGGTGGCCTTCTTCGGGCTGATCGTGGCCGGCCTCGCCTACGAGACGGCGGGATCCGCCCGCCATGCCCGTGTGCTGCCGGTGGCGATGCTGATCGCCGGGCTGATCCTCGTCGCCGGGCAAACCGTATTCGAGCGCGCCCTCGCCCTGCAATCGAGCCTCAGCGTGGTGATCGAATTCGCGGGCGGGCTGTTCTTCCTGTGGCTTCTGCTGAAAGGACGCATGCGATGATCCGGGTCGAAGGGGTAAGCCACCGCATCGGCAAGGCCGCGATCCTCGACGGGATCGGGCTGAGCCTGCCGAAGGGCAAGGTCACCGCGCTGATCGGGCCGAACGGGGCGGGGAAATCGACGCTGCTGTCGCTGATCGGGCGGCTGATGCCGGTGCAGGCCGGGCGGATCACGGTGGACGGCGCCGATGTCGCCCGCACCGACACGCGCGAGCTGGCGAAGCGGCTGGCGATCCTGTCGCAGTCGAACCAGACCGGCAGCCGTCTGCGCGTGGCGGAACTGGTGGCCTTCGGGCGCTGGCCGCACCATCAGGGCCGGCCGGGGCCGGAGGACGCGGCGAAGGTCGACGCCGCGCTGGAGGCGATGGACCTCGCCGCGCTGTCGCACCGCTTTCTCGACGAGCTGTCCGGCGGCCAGCGCCAGCGCGCCTTTCTGGCGATGACGCTGGCGCAGGGCGCCGACTGGCTGCTGCTGGACGAGCCGCTGGCGGCGCTCGACATGGCGCATGCCCGCGCCGTCATGCGGCGGCTGGTGGGGCTGCGCGAGGCGGGGCACAGCGTCGTCGTGGTCCTGCACGAGATCAACCACGCCGCCGCCTGGGCGGATCATGTCGTGGCGATGAAGGCGGGGCGGGTGGTGGCCGAGGGTCCGCCGGCGGAGATCTGCACCGCCGGAACGCTCGGCGCGCTCTACGACATGGACCTGCGGGTGACCGAGATCGACGGGCGCCCGCTGGTGCTGCATCACCTGTGATCCCGCGCCTGCGGGAAGATCCGGGGGGTCACGGCCGCGCCCCGGCCCGGAAATGCAAGAAGGGGGCGCGAACGCCCCCTTCCTTGTCCGATCCGGGTTCGCTCAATGCACCCGCGCTTCGGCCGGTTTGGCCCGGCCGGAGGCGATCACCCGGTCGCCGAGGATCAGCCCCTCCGGCCCCGCCGTCACCGTGACCTCGCTGCCGTCCAGCACGTCGCCGGAGAGGATCATCTCGGCCAGCGGGTCTTGCAGGTTGCGCTGGATCACCCGTTTCAGGGGGCGCGCGCCGAAGACCGGATCGTAGCCCTCGTCGGCCAGCCAGGCTTTCGCCTCGGGCGTCAGCGCCAGCGTGATCTTGCGATGCGCCAGCCGTTTCTCCAGCCGCTTCAACTGGATCTCGACGATGCCGCCCATATCCGCCCGGTTCAGCCGGTCGAAGATGATCATCTCGTCCAGCCGGTTCAGGAATTCGGGGCGGAAATGCGCCCGCACCGCGTCCATCACCTCGCGCTTCGCGGCACCCGCATCCGAGCCTTCCGGCAATTCGCTGAGCGCCCGCGCGCCCAGGTT
>JBDHSR010000002.1:0-40983 GCA_039808305.1 Gemmobacter sp.
GTCTCGCGCCCGATGCCCGACTGCTTGTAGCCGCCGAAGGCCGCGCCCGCCGGATAGGCGTGATAGCAGTTGGTCCAGACCCGGCCCGCCTCGATCCCGCGGCCGGCGCGATAGGCGGTGTTGGTGTCGCGGCTCCAGACGCCCGCGCCGAGGCCGAACACGGTGTCATTGGCGATCTCCAGCGCGTCCTCCAGCGTCTTGAAGGTGGTCACCGAGACAACGGGGCCGAAGATCTCCTCCTGGAACACCCGCATCTTGTTGTTGCCCTCGAAGACGGTCGGCTGGATGTAGAAGCCCTTTGCCAGATCGCCGCCGAAGCTGTTCACCGCGCCGCCGGTCAGCACCTTGGCGCCTTCCTTGCGGCCGATGTCGAGATAGGAGGTGATCTTGTCGTATTGCTCCTGGCTGGCCTGCGCGCCGATCATGGTGGCGGTGGCGCGCGGATCGCCCGCGACGATGGCCTCCACCCGCTTGATCGCCTTTTCCATGAAGCGGTCGTAGATCGATTCCTGCACCAAGGCGCGCGACGGGCAGGTGCAGACCTCGCCCTGGTTCAGCGCGAACATGGCGAAGCCTTCCAGCGCCTTGTCGAGGAAGGCGTCATCCTCGTTCATCACATCGGCGAAGAACAGGTTCGGCGACTTGCCGCCCAGTTCCAGCGTGATGTTGGTCAGGTTGTCGGCGGCGGCGCGCATGATCATCTTGCCGACGGGGGTGGAGCCGGTGAAGGCGATCTTGGCGATGCGGTTCGAGGCGGACAGCGCCGCGCCCGCCTCTTCGCCGATGCCGTTCACGATGTTCAGCACGCCCGGCGGCAGCAGATCCTCGATGAACTGCATGAGATACATGATCGAGGCCGGGGTCTGTTCCGCCGGTTTCAGCACCACGCAATTGCCCGCCGCCAGCGCCGGGGCCAGCTTCCACGTCGCCATCAGGATCGGGAAGTTCCACGGGATGATCTGGCCGACCACGCCCAGCGGTTCATGGAAATGATAGGCCACGGTGTCGTTGTCGATCTGGCCGATGGAGCCTTCCTGCGCCCGGATCGCCCCGGCGAAATAGCGGAAGTGGTCGATGGCCAGCGGGATGTCGGCGGCCATCGTCTCGCGTAGCGGCTTGCCGTTGTCCCAGGTCTCGGCGATGGCGATGGCTTCGAGGTTCTGCTCGATCCGGTCGGCGATCTTCAGCAGGATGTTCGACCGTTCGGTGGCGCTGGTCTGGCCCCATTTGCGCCGCGCGGCATGGGCGGCGTCCAGCGCGCGCTCGATGTCGGCGGCGTCGGAGCGGGCGACCTCGCAGACCACCGCGCCGGTGACCGGCGAGATGTTCTCCATGTAGCGGCCGGATTTCGGCGCCACCCATTCGCCGCCGATGAAATTGTCGTAGCGCGTCTTGAACGGCGCTTTCTTCAGGTCGAAGGTTTCAAGCTTGGTCATGGTATCCTCCTCCAATGGCCGCCTCCCCGCGGCCGATGAGAAAACTCTGCGCGGCAAAGCGATTCCGGTCAGCCGGAGGCGCGCAGAGGCAGGATGCGACCTGTCTCAGATCTGCGACAGGTCGCGCGGGAAAGTCACTCCGTCCGCCCGAGCTTGCGGTGCAGCGTCGCGCGCGACAGGCCCAGCGCCCGCGCGGCGGCCGAGACATTGCCGCCCGCCCGCGCCAGCGCACGGGCCAGCACCGCGCGCTCGCCATCCTCGGGGCGCCGGTGATCCTCCAGCCCCAGCAGGTCGGCCACCGGCAGCGGGTTGCGCGCCAGATCGCCGCTGAGGCCCAGATGCTGCCGCGCCGCCCGCGTCGCGCCGATCACCAGCCCGTCGGCATCGACCGCGAGCAGCGCGCCCGCCATCCGCTCGCCGCCCGGCACCACCACCAGCCGCGCCTTCGGGAAACGGTCGCGGAACAGGTCGGCCTCGATCCGCCGCGCCGCCTCGGCCACGGTATGACCGATCAGGCCCAGCACCGGCTCCGGCAGGTCGGGCCGCGCGGTGGAGACGTCGAGCACCGCCACCAGCGCCGCCTCCGCGTCGTGGATCGGCACCGAGGAGCAGCTGAGCGCGGTATTGCTGGCCAGGAAATGCTGGTCGCCATGGATGGTCACCGCGCGGCCCTCGAACAGGCAGGTGCCGATGCCGTTGGTGCCGGCCTCGGCCTCCGACCAGTCGGTGCCGGTCCAGAGTCCGCAGGATTCGAAATCGCGATCCTCGCCGGAATTGCCGCGCCGGTCGACCGCGATGCCATGCGCATCGGCCAGCACGACGCAGGTGCCCAAGCCCCCGACCATCTGGAACAGCCGGTCGAGATGCGGCGCGGCCGTCGACAGCACCGCCCCGAGGCGTTCCTGCGTCCGCGCCAGTTCGCCGGCCGTCAGCCGGTCGCGCGGCGGGCGGCGCGACGGGTCGAGCCCGTGCAGCCGCGCCGAGCGCGCCCAGGAGGCGGCGATGGCGGAGCGGGCGGCGTCGTTGCGGCTGAGCGCCGTTTCGATGCGGCTGGCATGGCTCTGAGCGAAGGTCGTCACGTCAATCCCTCCCCATATCGCACCGCCGCGGCGCCGCCGGCAGTCCGGCGACGACCGCCCGGCGCGATGCCGCGAAAGGCAAGGCGCCGGCTATGCCCGAAAGGCTATAACGAACGCTGCCCCTGCGGCAACAGCCTTGCGCCTCAGGCGGCGGTTTCCCACTGGCTGCCGGGGATCGCGGCGACCAGACGCTGGGTATAATCCTGCTCCGGCGCGCGGAAGATGCGGGCGGGCGGCCCGCTTTCCACCACCCGGCCCTTGTGCATCACCAGCACCTCGTCGCAGATCTGGCTCGCCACCCGCAGGTCGTGGGTGATGAAGATCATCGCCAGATGCCGCTCCGCCTGCACCCGCGCCAGCAATTCCAGAATCTGCGCCTGGATCGACACGTCGAGCGCCGAGACCGCCTCGTCGGCGATCAGCACCTCGGGGTCGAACATCAGCGCGCGGGCGATACCCACCCGCTGGCGCTGGCCGCCCGAAAACTCGTGCGGGAAGCGGTCATAGGCGGAAGGATCGAGCCCCACCTGCGCGAGAATCGCCGCCGCCTTGGCCCGCGCCGCGCGCGGCGCCATGCCCTGCGCCACCGGCCCGACGGTGAGCGAGGTGCCGACGGTCTGGCGCGGGTTCAGCGAGGCGTAGGGGTCCTGGAACACCATCTGGATGCGCGGGCGCAGCGGGCGGAACTGCGCCTCGGTCAGCGGCAGGATGTCCTGCCCGTCGAGCAGGATGCGCCCGCCATCGGCATCGGTCAGCTTCATCAGCACCTTGCCCATGGAGGATTTGCCCGAACCGCTTTCCCCCACCACGCCCAGCGTGCGGCCCCGGCGCAGCTCGAAGCCGACATCCTGCACGGCCGGCACCACGCGCTTGTGGCCGAAGAAGCCGGAACTGGTGCGATAGGTCTTTTCCAGCGCCTCGACCTTCAGGATCACCGGCGCCTCGGCCTCCACCGCGCGGTCGGCCTCGCGCAGGCGCGGCACGGCGGCGATCAGGCGTTGGGTATAGGGATGTTCCGGCGCGGTCAGCACCTGTTTCGCGAGGCCCTGTTCCACCAGATGCCCCTTCTCCATCACGATCACCCGGTCGGCGATGTCGGCCACCACGCCGAAATCATGGGTGATGAACATGACGCTCATGCCCTTGCGGCGCTGGATGGTGCGGATCAGCTCGAGGATCTGCGCCTGCGTCGTCACGTCGAGCGCGGTGGTCGGCTCGTCGGCGATCAGCACATCGGGGTCGAGCGCCAGCGCGATGGCGATCATCACCCGCTGGCGCTGCCCGCCCGACAGGCGGAACGGATATTGATGGCGCAGAAGCGGCGGGTCGGGCAGGCCGACCTCGGTCAGCAGGTCCAGCACCTTGGCGGCGCGCTTCTCCTTGTCGCGCCAGCCATGCGCCACCAGAACCTCGTCGATCTGCGCGCCCACCGTCATCAACGGGTTGAGCGCGGAAAGCGGGTCCTGGAAGATCATCGACAGCGACTTGCCGCGCAGCGCGCGCCGCTCGGCCTCGGGCATGGCCAGCAGGTCGCGCCCGGCATAAAGCGCCTGGCCCGCCGCCACCTTCATCACCGGGGGCAGCAGCCCCATCACCGTGCTCGCCGTCACCGACTTGCCGGAACCGGATTCCCCGATGATGCAGAGGATCTCGCCCCGCCGCAGGTCGAAGGTGATGTTCTCCACCGCGTGGCGGCGGTCCATCTCCTGCGGCAGGGTCACGGTCAGGCCGCGGACGGAAAGCACGGGATCGGTCATGGCAGGCCCTCAGGGTTTGGGAACGACGGTGGCGACCTTGCGGAACGGGGTCAGCACTTCCAGCCAGGGCGCGACGCCCTTCGGCACCCGCACGATGGAGCCGGGGCCGATCTTCTCCGGCGCGCCATCGCCCAGCCGGCAGATGGCCTCGCCTTGCAGCACGACGAAGGTTTCCTCGAGGTCGCGCGGCGGATAGGGGTAGATGCCCGGCTCGGCGATCCAGACCGCGACCTTGGTGGCGGTTTCCGGCGCGCCGGCATCCTCCCAGATCATGCGGCGATACGATTTGGCGGCGCCGCCCTCGGCGTCGAGGCCGGGGGTCAGGTCGCTGTCGGCGGTGACATGGGTGATGAGGCTCATGCGTCGGTCCTTTCAGGCATGGGGAGGAAGCGGCGCCCCCGCGAGGCGGGTGGCGATATTCTCGGTGAGGCGCATCTGCCGCAGCTTCAGCGCCGGCGCGACCGCCATCCAGAGCGGCGCGCGGTGCAGCGGCTCGACCCGCAGGTCCAGATCGGCCTCCGGCACGCCCTTCGCCCAGTCGGACAGGATGCCGCCCAGCATCGTCCCGGTCGGCACGCCGCGCCCCGAAAGCCCGGTCAGCGCCACCACGCCGGAGGCGAGGCCGTAAAGCCGCGGCACGGTGCGGTATTGCATGTCGAGCTCTCCGAACCAGAAGTAATCCCAGCGGATTTCCTCGCGGATCTGCGGGTTCAGCCAGCGCAGCCGGTCGGCCAGCACCTTATGCGTATAGGCGATGTCGCGCCCGCGCGGCCCCATCGGGAACATCGAGGCGACGAGGCGCCCGGTGCCGTCCCATTTGTAGACATAGATGTCGCCCCGCCCGTCATAGAGCGTCGTATTCTTCGGCAGCACGCTGGCGCGGGTCTCGGGCGAGAGCGGCTGCGTCGCCGCGACGAAGACGCGCTGGATGCGGAAGCTCTGGTCCAGCTTCGGCCAGCCGCCGACGGTATAGGCGCCGGTGGCGAAGATCACCTTCTCGGCCAGGACCTTGCCTTCGGGGGTGGTCACCTCCCATTTGCCGGCGCGGGGGGCGCAGCCGGTGACCGGGCTTTTGCCATGCACCGCGCCGCCCTCGCGCTGGATGGCGCGGGCGAGGCCGCGGGAATAGGACAGCGGTTGCAGATGCGCCGCCTCCTCATGCAGCCAGCCGGCGTAGAAGCGCGGGCTGCCGGTGATCGCCTCGGCCTCCTCGCGGTCCACGACGCGGGTGCGGGCGCCGACGGCGTTGTAGCTTGCGGCCTTTTCCTCCAGCCCGGCGCGCTGGCCCGGGCGCAAAGCGCCCTGGAAATAGCCCTGCTGCACCCAGTCGCACTCGATGCCGTAATCGCGGATATAGGCGCTCGCGCGGTCGTTGGCGCGGGTCTGGCGGCGGATCAGCCGTTCGGCCCAGGGCTCGCCCAGGATGCGGCGCAGATCCGGCAGGCCGTAATGGGTGAAGGTCGGCGTGCAATGCCCGGCATTGCGGCCAGAGCCGCCGAAGCCCGCCTCCTGCGCCTCCAGCAGCACCACGCCCACCCCCGCCCGCGCCAGTTCCAGCGCCGTGGTCAGGCCGGTCAGCCCGCCGCCCACCACGCAGACATCGGCGCGCACCTCGCCGCGCAGCGGCGGGCAGTCCGGCGCGGGCTGCGCGGTGGCATACCAGAGCGAGGTCTCGAAAGGCGAAAACCGTGTCATGCTCACCTCAGATCCGAACGGGCGTCGAGCGCGTCGCGCAGCCCGTCGCCGATGAAGTTGAACCCGGCCACGGCGAGGGTGATCGCCACCCCCGGCACGATGGCCAGCCACGGCGCCTTGTCGAGATATTGCTGCGCCCCGTTCAGCATGTTGCCCCAGCTCGGCAGCGGCGGCTGGATGCCGTAGCCGAGGAAGGAGATATAGGCCTCCAGCAGGATCGCCCGCGCCACGGTCAGCGTCGCCGCGACGATGATGACGCCGATCACATTGGGCAGCAGCTCGCGGAACATGATGCGGGCCGAGGACAGGCCCAGCATCCGCGCCGCCATCACGAAATCCCGGTCGCGGAGCGAGCGCACCTCGGCCTCGACGATCCGCGCCACCTCCATCCAGCTCGTCACCGCGATGATGACGGTGATCATCAGCGGGCTGGGGTTCACGAAGGCGGCCAGCGCCAGCAGCAGGAAGATCGACGGGAAGGACAGGAAGGCATCCACCACCCGCATCAGCGCCGCCCCGATCCGCCCACCGCTATAGCCGGCGACGACGCCGATCACCGTGCCGAGGACGGTCGACATCAGCATGGCCGAGAAGCCGACCAGCAGCGAGATCTGCCCGGCCTGGAACAGCCGCGCGGCGATGTCGCGGCCCAGGGGATCGGTGCCGAAGATATGCGCCCCGGTCATCGGCGGCGCGAAGCGGGCGCGCAGGTCGATGTAAAGCTCGTCGAAGGGCAGGAAATACGGCCCGACGAAACAGGCCAGCGTCAGCAGCGCGATCAGCGCCACGCCCAGCACCGCGAGGCGATTGCGCAGGAAGCGGCGCATGGTGCGCGTGCGCCACCAGCGGGTCGGGGGCGCCAGGGGCTCGGTCGCGGCGTGGGTCATCTGCGCCTCCTCTCAGTCCAGACGGATACGGGGATCGACGAAGGCCACCAGCAGGTCGGCCAGCAGGTTGCCGATCAGCACGAGGATCGCCGAGAACATCAGCAGCCCCATCACCACCGGGTAATCCTGATAGCCGAGGCTATCGAGGAAGAGCCGCCCCATGCCGGGCCAGGTGAACACCGTCTCGGTCACCAGCGCGCCGCCGAGCAGCGTGGGAAGCTGCATCCCCGCCAGCGTGATCATCGGCACCATCGCGTTGCCGACGATATGCTTCATCAGCACCCGGCGCGGCGCCAGCCCCTTGGCCTGCGCGGTGCGCACGAAATCCTGGCTGATCACGTCCAGCGTGGCCGAGCGCATGTAGCGGCTCCAGATCGCCACGTTCACCAGCGCCAGCACGAAGGAGGGCATGATGAGATGGATCGCGATGTCGGAGACCGAGCCGTCGCCCACGGTATACATGTTCCCAGCGGGCAACCAGCCGAGCCAGAGCGAGAAGACGAAGATCGACACCAGCCCGAACCAGAAGGTCGGGATCGACAGCGCGCTCATCGCGGCGACGGTGGCGACGTAATCGAAGGCCGAGCCCTGCCGCACCGCGCTGCGGATGCCGATCCAGGTGCCGATCACCACCGACAGCAGCGTGGAGCTGCCCATCAAGAGCAGCGTGGCGAAGAGATGCCCGTTGATGATCGCCAGCACCGGGCGGCCGTCGCGATAGCTCTTGCCCCAGTCGCCCTGCACCAGATGCCACAGCCAGTCGGCATATTGCACCGGCAGCGGGCGGTTCAGCCCCATCTGCTCGGCGATGCGGTCCAGCGTCTCCTTCGTCATGCCGGGGGTGAGGGCATATTGCGACAGCGGCCCGCCCGGCGCGAGGTTCAGCACCATGAAGCCGATCAGCGAGACGAGGAACAGCAGCACCAGGCTCTGTCCGACGCGCGACAGCAGGTAACGGATCATGCGGCGTTTCCTTCGGAATATCCGCGCCCGGCCCCAAGGGGCCGAAGGCGGGGGGGACGCGCCGGCAGCGGACCGCCGGCGCGGCGGATCGGGCGGCCCAGGCCGCCCGACGCGTCAGGATCAGGCCCAGCGCCAGGACCGGATGTTCCAGGTGTCGATCCGGTTGTTGATATTGGCGGCGTAGCCCTGAAGCCCGTTCTTGTAGCCGGGGATGACGGCGTACTGGAAGATCGGCAGGAAGGGCAGGTCGGCGCGCATGATCTCCTGGATCTTGAAATACACCGCCTTGCGCTCCTCGGGGCTGACCAGTTCGGCGCCCTTCTTCAGCAGCTCGTCCACCTCGGGATTGTTGTAGACCCAGGTATTCTGCCCGGCGCCGCCCTTGGCCCCCGAAGAGGTCGACATGAAATAGTCCGAGGTGTCCGGGTCCGGCCCGGTCAGGCAGTTCAGGCCGACGATCACCGTGTCGAATTGCGACATCATCCAGTAATCGCCCCACATCACCGCCGGCGGCAGGTTCGAGATGGTCATCTCCACCCCGATCTCCTTGAAGGTCTGCTGCATGAATTGCTGCGCCTGCTCGCGCAGGTGGTTGCCCGAGGTGGTGGAGTTCGAGAAGGAGAGCCTCACCCCGTCCTTCTCGCGGATGCCGTCGGCGCCCGGCGCCCAGCCCGCCTCGTCGAGGATGGCATTGGCCTTCTCGATGCTGAACTCGTGCTTCGGCAGGTCGGGGTTATGGTAGAAGGATTCGCGCGGCATGTAGGTCTCGGTCACCGAGGGCACGCCGTAGTAAAGCGCGTCGATGATCGCCTGCTTGTCCAGCGCGTGATAGAGCGCCTGCCGCACCGCGAGATCCTGGAACTGCGGCTTCGACATGTTGAGGGTGAGCGATTCGAAGAAGGCGTTGCCGACGATCTGGACCGTGCGGCCCTCCAGCCCCTTGGCCTCCTCGTAATGGTCGGGGGTGATCCATTGCAGCGCGGCCACGTCGATGTCGCCGGTCTTGAACTGGGTATAGAGCACCGTCATGTCGGGGATGTATTTCAGCACCACCCGCTCCAGATAGGGGCCGTCGCCGAAATAGTCCGGGTTGGCCACCAGCTCGATATGGTCGCCCGCGACGCGCTCTTTCCACTTGAAGGCGCCGGTGCCGATCGGGGCGTTGTTGAACGGCGCCTCGTTCGGGTCCGCCCCTTCGAAAGCGTGTTTCGGCACGATGAAGGTGGAGGCGAGGATCGCGGCATAGGGCGCGAAGGGCTTCTCCATCCGCCAGGTCAGCTCGGTCGGCGAGACCACGGTCAGGTCGCGCACATGCTCGTGCCCGGTGCGGCGCCAGGAGCGGAAGTCGGGGTTCACCAGCAGTTCGATGGTGAATTTCACGTCCTCGGCGGTGAAGGGCGTGCCGTCATGCCATTTCACGTCGTCGCGCAGGGTGATCTTCCAGTTCAGGCCATCGGCCGAGATGCCGCCATTCTCGATCGTCGGCACGTCCTTGGCGAGCAGCGGGTAGAACTTGCCCTCGGTATCCACGTCGAACAGCGGATCGAAGATGGCGTAATGCACGCCCTCGTCCACCTCGATATGCAGCAGGTGCGGGTTGAACACCGTCGGCTCCTGCGAGAAGCCGACCACCACCTGCCCCGTCGGCGCCTCCTGCGCGCGGGCGGCGCCGGTCAGGCCGGCGAGGCCCGGACCGAAAGTGGTGATCCCGGCCGCGCCCATCAGCATGAGGGTCTGGCGGCGGCTGATCGAGAAGCGGGTCTTGTCTTGGGTCATCTGGGAACTCCCTGGTTCGATGATGGCTGGCGATGCGGGATCTTGCCGTCCCGTTGGCTTGGTGGCGGGGCCCGGCCCGGCGGACCGGGCCGGGGGCGGATCAGAATCCGCTGATGAGCTCGATCTTCGATCCGTCGAAGAAGCGGTTGAAGCGGAAATCCCTCGGGTCGACCAGCGGCGCGCGGTTGGTCACCAGATCGGCCATCAGCCGCCCGGCGGCCGGCCCGATGCCGAAGCCGTGCCCCGAGAAGCCCGAGGCGAGGTAGAAGCCCGGCACCTTGTCGATGGCCGAGATCACCGGCACCGCGTCCGGCGTCACGTCGATATAACCGGCCCAGCGCTGCGCGATCTCGGCCTTTTCCAGCACCGGGAAGGCGCGCTTCGCCGCCGCCAGCGCGCTGTCGGACAGCCGCTTGCTGGGCACCGGGTCGAGGACGCGGTTGTATTCGAACGGGCTCGGCTCATCCAGCGACCAGCGGTTCGGGATGCGCGCCTCGTCGAGGAAGCGCATCCCGAACCGGAAGTTGAGCGAGCGCCATTCCTTCATCAGCGCCGGCATGAATTTCGTGGCGTAGCGGAAGGATTTCGGCACGATATTGACGATGTTCTCATGCCCCGAGGCGATGGTATAGCCGCCGTCCTGCCGCTTGCGGATGGCGAAATCGCTGTGCCAGACCGCCTGGTCCGGCCCGCCCTCCAGTGGTTTCGTCCTGAGGACCGAGTTCATCACCTTCAGTTGCGGGAAATCGACGCCCATGTTCCCGGCGAAGAGGTTCGACCAGGCGCCGCCCGCCAGCACCACCGCCTTGCAGCGGATCGGCCCGCGCTCGGTGATGACGCCGCTCACCGCGCCGCCCGAGGTCTCGATCCCGCGCACCGCGCATTCGGTCAGCACATGGGCGCCCCGGTCGCGCGCCGCCTCGGCGATGGCGGGGGCGGCCTTCTGCGGCTCGGCCCGCCCGTCGGCGGCGGTATAAAGCGCGCCCTTCAGGTTCAGGGTCGAGTTCGGGAACATCTCCTTGAACTCGCGCCCCGAGATCATCCGGCTGTCGAGCTGGTAGCCGTCGAGATTGCGGTTCCAGGTCTCGTGATCGGCATATTGCCGGTCGTCGGCGCAGGTGAAGATGATGCCGGCGCGGCGATAGCCGGTGTCGCGGCCGGTGCGCTGGTCCAGATCCTTCCAGATCCGCAGCGCCTCGGCCATCAGCGGCACCTCGCGCGGGTCGCGGCGCGAGATCCGCACCCAGCCCCAGTTGCGGCTGGATTGCTCCTGCCCGATGCCGCCCTTCTCGCAGAGCGCGACGCGCAGGCCGCGCTCGGCCAGTTCCAGCGCGGTGGAGCTGCCGATGATCCCGCCGCCGACCACGACCACATCCACCTCGGCGGGCAGATCGGCGTCGCCATGGACGGGCACGACATAGGGGCCGGGCATCAGAAACTCTCCTCAAGCTGGCAGTTGACCGCGAATTCGGCGACGCTCGCCTCGTTCGGCAGGTCGAGGATCAGGGCGATGACGCGGGCCAGATCCTTCGGATCGGTCATCCGCTCCGCACCGAGGTTCGACAGCGCCAGCGCCATGTCGGTGGCGACGAAGCCGGGGCAGATGGCGGTGGCGCGGATGCCGCGCTCGAACCCGGCATGGCGCAAGGCATGGGCCAGCGCCACGGCGGCGAATTTCGACAGCGAATAGCTGCCCGCCCCCGCCGCCTTCACCCGCTTGCCCGAGAGCGAGGCGAGGATGATCACCCGCCCGCGCCCGCTGGCGGCCAGCGCCTCCCAGGCGGCCTTGGCCAGACGGCGCGGCGCGTGGACGTTCACGTCCATCATGGCGCGAACCTCGTCCTCCTCGGCCTCGATCACCGTCTTGGGGATCATGATCCCGGCATTGGCGACCACCGCGTCGATCCGCCCGAACCGCGCCAGCGCGGCATCGGCCCAGCCGGCCTCGGCCGCGGGGTCGGTGGCGTCATAGGCGTGCAGATGCACCCGGTCCTCCGCCCCCGCCGCCCAGTCCGGCAGCGCCGGCGCGCGCATCCCCAGCGAGACCGCCCAGCCCTCGGCCAGCAGATGCTCCGCCACCGCGGCGCCGATGCCGCGGCTCGCGCCCGAGATCAGGGCGACCCGCGCGCTCATGCCCCGATCTCCCGCAGGCGGTGATAGGCGCGTTTCAGGATGCCGATCAGCACGTCCTGGTCCTCCTCGGGGATGATGCGGTTGAAGAAGGTCGTCGATTGCTCCACCACCAGCGCCCGCACCTTGACGGCGAGCGCCGCGCCCTTCGGCGTGATGAACAGCTCCTGCGCCCGGCTGTCGCCGGCCGAGATCCGCCGGGTGATGAGCCCATGCGCCTCGAAATGATCAAGAATGCGGCCCATGGCCGAGCGGTCCTTCAGCACCAGTTCGGCCAGCACCGAGGGGCGGATGCCCGGATTGCTGTCGATCAGGAACAGCGCGGTGATCTTGCCCTTGCCGCGCGCCACTTCCAGATCGTGCAGCCGGGCGTCGAGATCGCGCGAGACCGAGGTGTCCAGCACGCGGACATAGAAGCTGAGCAGGTTTTCCAGAACGTCGAGACCCACGTCATCGGCATGGGCGGGCAGCGGTTTGCCTGTGTCGAAACCCTGATCCAACAGCCGAATCCCTGCTATCCTTACCCAAGGGAACCCGCTCTCGCGAGTCGTCGGGAAAAGACTGCCGCAGGCGTCCGGGTTTTACAATCAAAATTGATGGACAAATACAACTATTCCGCCGCGCGCCGATGCGGGGTCAGGCGCCACCCAGCAGGGCGACAGCCTCCATCGCCATCATGCGTTCCTCGTCGGCCTCGATCACCAGCACCTCGAACCGGCCGAGCGGCGCCATATGGCGCAGGATCGCCTCGCGCACCGGCACGGCGTGCTCGCCGATGCCGCCGGTGAACACCATCGCGTCGATCCCGCCGAGCGAGACGGCCATGGCCGCCGCCGCCTGCGCGCATTTCAACGCGAAGTAATCCAGCGCGAACCGCGCCTGCGCACCGCCCTCCGCCAGCAGCGCCGCCACGTCGTTCGACCGCCCCGACAGGCCGAGCAGGCCGGCGCGATTGTAGATCAGATCCTCGATCTCCTCCGGCGCCATGCCGAAGCTGCGTTGCAGCAGCAGCACCGCCCCCGGATCCAGCGCGCCGGAGCGGGTGCCCATCGGCACCCCGTCCACCGCCGTCATCCCCATCGTGGTATCGACGCTGCGCCCGGCCTGCATGGCGCAAAGGCTCGCCCCGTTGCCGAGATGCGCCGCGACCACCCGCCCGGCATGAAGCCTGGGATGCTCACGCGCCAGCTCCTGCGCGATCCAGGCATAGGACAGGCCATGGAAGCCGTAGCGCCGCACGCCCTTGTCGAACATCTCGGGCGGCAGGGCGAAATGGGTGAAGAGGGGGTCGCGGCCGGCATGGAAGGCGGTGTCGAAGCAGCCGATGCTCGGCACATCGCCCGGCACCGCGCGGATGGCGGCGAGGTTGTGCGGCTGGTGCAGCGGCGCCAGCGGAACCAGCGCCTCCAGTTCCGCCAGCACTTCGGGGGTGATGCGGATCGAGCGGTCGTATGTCGTGCCGCCATGCACGATGCGATGCGCCACCGCCACGATGCGCCAGCCGTCGTCATGCCGGTCGATGAAGCCCAGCACCGCGCGCAGGGCGGCGGCGTGATCGGCGCCCTCTGGCAGGCTTTCGCGCAGCTCGCCGCCGCCGAGCGAGGCCTTCAGCTCCGCCGCGCCGCCGATGCGCGACACCGCGCCCCGCGCCAGCAGCGCCAGCCCGTCGCGGGCGAAGACGCGGAATTTCAGGCTCGACGATCCGGCGTTCAGCGTGAGGATGGCGTCGATCATTTCACCAGCCCCTTCGCCCGCGCCTCCGCCATCAGCACCGCCAGCGCGCAGGACAGCAGCCGCGCCCGCACGCTGTCGGCCCGGCTGGTCAGGATCACCGGCACCCGCGCGCCCAGCACGATCCCCGCCGCGTCGGCGCCGCCCATGAAGATCAGTTGCTTGGCGAGGATGTTGCCGGATTCGATGTCCGGCACCAGCATGATGTCGGCCTGCCCCGCCACGTCAGAGACGATGCCCTTCTCGCGCGCCGCCTGCGCGCTGACCGCGTTGTCGAAGGCCAGCGGGCCATCCAGTTCCGCATCGGAGATCTGCCCCCGGTCGGCCATCTTGCACAAGGCGGCGGCATCCAGCGTCGCCTGCATCTTCGGGTTCACCGTCTCGACCGCTGCGAGGATGGCGACGTGGGGCCGCGCCGGCCCCCAGAGCACCCGCCACAGGCCCACGGCGTTGGTCACGATGTCGGCCTTCACCGTCAGGTCGGGGGCGATGTTGACGGCGGCGTCGGTGATGACGAAGGGGCGCGGATAGTCCGGCGTCAGCATGAGGAAGGCGTGGCTGATCCGCCGCTCGGTCCTGAGGCCGCAGGCCGGGTTGATGATCGCCGCCAGCAATTCGTCGGAATGGAGCGAGCCCTTCATGATCGCCCCCACCTGTCCGGCGGCGGCCATCTGCGCGGCGCGGGCGGCGGCGGCGTGGCTGTGTTCGGTATCGACGATCTCGAAGGCGTCGGGCCGCTGCCCGGCCTCGGTCAGGGCGGCGGCGATGCGGCCGGCGGGGCCGATCAGCACCGGCTCGATCAACCCGGCCTCGACCGCCTCGCGAACCGCCGAGAACACGGCGGGCTGCACCGGATGCACCACCGCCGTCCGCAAGGGCGGCAGGGCGGCGCACCGGTCGATCAGGGCCTGATACTGGTCGGTCATGCGGTGCCTCCGGTGCTGGGGATGGTTCGACACCTAAGACCCGCCCGGCCCGCAGTCCAGCGCGAAGGCGCGCCGCCGCCGTGACGGAAGGCCGGCGCGGCGGCGAAAACCCGCCCGCGCCGCCGATGATCCCGCAGCCATCGGCAGGATGAAGGTCCGCCTTCCCCGGCCGGCTTCCGGCCCCGCCCGTGGCGGGCTGTGGCTGGCGAGGGAAGATCCGACGGCCTGTCCTTAAGGGTGTGTTCCCTCGCCCCGGCGGCTTGCTATAGTGACGGGCCGGCGAACGGGGGACAGGATGGGCTTCGGAAGGCGATTCGGTGCGATCGCGGTCGCCGCGACCGTCGCGGCGCAGGCCCTCGGTCTGGCCGGGGCCAGGGCCGAAAGCTCGGCGGAGGTCCTGCTGCATGTCCGCGACGCCGCCGGAGAGGAGCACGGCTTCACCCGCGCCGATCTGGACGCGCTGCCGCAGGTCACCTTCTCGACCGGAACGATCTGGACCGGGGGCGTCATCGCCTTCTCCGGCCCGCCGCTGCGCCGGGTCCTCGCCGAAAGCGGGATCACCGGGGGCAAGGTGCGGCTGATCGCGCTGAACGACTACAGGGTGGAGCTCGACCTCGGCCGGATCGGCGCGGATTTCCCGATCGTCGCCACGAGGATGGACGGGCGGACCTTCGGCGTGCGCGACAACGGCCCGCTCTGGGTCATGTATCCGTTCGATACCGACATGTCCTACCAGGACGAGACCTCCTACGCGGCGAGCGTGTGGCAGTTCATCGCCGCCGAGGCGGTCGCGCCATGAGACGGCGCCGGCCCGCGCCGGAGCGGCCGGCGCTTCTGGGCCCGGCCGGCCGGCTCTGGTTGCTGCTGCCTTTCGTGCTGGCCGGCCTCGCGGTGCTCAGCGCGAATGCCTGGCTGGTCAGCCAGCGGCTCGACGACGCGCGCAGCGCGCAATCCGACAACACGACCTGGCTGGTCGCCCAGCTGGAGGTCGAGGCGCTGAAGCTGGCCGGCACCGTCGACCGCCTGCGGGACCAGCCGGGGGATGAAAGCGGCCTTCCCGCGCTGCGCAAGGCCTTCGACGTCTATCTGAGCCGGATCCAGGTGATCGACGGCTACATGCGGCAGCCCGGCCGCCTCTACGAGTTGCACGACAACCCGGACTGGCAGGAGGTGCTGCGCGCGCGCGACGAGCTGACGCAGCTCATCGACGTGCCCGACCCCGCGCTCCTGGCCCGCATCGACCGGATCGCGGCCCGGCTGGAGACGCTCCGCACGCCGTTGCGCGGCTTCATCGTCGAGGCGCTGGCGCGGCTGGTCGCGGCCAGCACCCAGGGGCGCGAGGCGCTGGCGGCGCTGATCGGCCGCAGCGCGCTGATCGCCATCATCCTGATCGCCGTGCTGCTGGCGACGAGCTTCTTCATGCTGCGCCTGTCGATGCAGCTGCAACGCCGGAGCCATGCCGAGGAACGGGCGCGCTCCAATCTGGAAAAGACCCTCGCCGCCTCGCTCGACGGGGTGGTGGTGGCCCGGCAGGACGGCCGGATCCTCCAGGTGAACCCGGCGGCGGAGCAGATCTTCGGACTGGCGCGCGAGGCCCTGCTGGGCCGCGGCATCTTCGACCTGCTCAGCCCCGTCTCCCCGGCCGACATGGATCAGGTGCGGGCGTTGCGCGCCCGCTTCGGCGCGGCGGCGGCGGAAGAGGCGCCCGCGGGCCGCATCGTGTTCCGGGCGCGGCGGCAGGATGGCGGCGAGGTCTCGCTGGAACTCTCGCTCGCCGCCGACCGCGACGGCGATGGCGGGCTGATCCTGATCGCCTTCTTCCGCGACATCTCGGACCGGGTGCGCGCCGAACAGGAATTGCGCAGCGCCCATGACGCGGCGGTGCGGGCCGCCACCGCGAAATCGCGCTTCCTCGCGGTGATGAGCCACGAGATGCGCACGCCGCTGAACGCGGTGATCGCCGTGCTCGACCTGCTGCGCACCACCACCCGGCCCAGCCAGCGGCAAGGCCGTTTCCTCGGCATCGCCGAGGCCAGCGCGCAGACCGCGCTCGACCAGATCAACGACGTGCTGGAGGTCGCCCGGCTGGAAGGCCGCAACCAGCCGGAGGAGGCGGTGCCGCTCAACCTGACCCGTCTGGTGCGCGAGATCGCAGAACAGACCGCGCCGCTGATCCACAAGAACCGCAACCGGCTGCATCTCGACCTGCCGCAGGAGGGCGAGGCGCAACTGCTCGGCCCGCGCCGGCTGCTGGTGCAGGTTCTGGTCAACCTGCTCGGCAACGCGGCCAAGTTCACCAATGGCGGCGAGATCCGCGTCACGGCCCGGATCGAGGCGCCGGAACCGGGCCTGCGCCTGCTCTCGGTCGAGGTGCGCGACACCGGATGCGGCATCCCCCCCGACAAGCTGGAGCGGATCTTCGACCTGTTCGAGACGCTGGACGACGGCTATGACCGCGCGGCGCCCGGCACGGGGCTCGGCCTCGTCATCGTGCGCAAGGCCGTGCAGTCGATGGGGGGCGAGGTCGCGGTGACCAGCATGCCGGGGCTGGGCAGCGCCTTCCGCTTCACCGCCCGGATGCGCCCGATCGACGTTCCGGCGGAGGCGCCGCCGGCCCCGGACAGCGCCGCGCCGGCGCCGCCCGGCCTGCATGTGCTGGTGGTCGAGGACAATCCGGTGAACCGCATCGTGCTGCGCGAGATGCTGGAGCATCTCGGCCAGACCGTGACCGAGGCCGAGGACGGGCCGGCCGGCGTCGCCGCCGCGCAGCGGATCGCCTTCGATCTGGTGCTGATGGATGTCAGCATGCCGGGCATGGACGGCCCGACGGCGGCGGCGGCGATCCGCGCCGGCGGCGCCTCGGCCCGCAGCCGCATCGTCGCGCTGACCGCGCATGCCCTGCCCGAGGATCTGCGCCGCATCCGCGCCTCGGGCATCCCCGACATCCTCATCAAGCCCGCCACCATCGCCCGGCTGGCCGAACTGCTCTCCGGATCCGCGCCGGGCGGCGGCGCGGGACGGCAACGGGCGCGGATCGACCCGCAGGTCATCGGCGACCTGCGGCGCCTGCTGTCGCCGGAACTCAGGCGGAGCAATCTCGCGCGTCTCCTCGACGAGGGCGCGGCGGTCATGGCGGCGCTGGAGGACGGCGCCGCATCGACCGGCCAGGCCCGGCAACCGCTGGTGGCACAACTGCACCGGTTCCGCGGCGCCTGCGCCCTGTTCGGCGCGACCCGGATGGCCGACCTGCTGTTGCAGGCCGAAACCGCGCCCGACGCGCTGCCGCTGCCCGCCGGGCTGCGGCAGGCGATCGGCGCCGAATGGGCCGCGCTGATCGTCGATCTGCCGCAACAGCTCGAATTTGACGACAATGCGGTTTCCTCGCCGTGAAAGCCTGACTATTCTCCGCCCGGCGGGCGCAGGGTCCGCGGATCGCAGGAGATCGCGTTTGCCCCACGCGCCGGATATGTCGCTGCTGATCGCCGACGATCACCAGTTGGTCCGCGATCTGGTCGCCAGCCATCTTTCCGCGCAGGGCGGCTTCGTCGTCACCGCCGCCGAAACGCTGGGCGAGGCGCTCGCCGCGATCCGGGAGGCGCGGGGCTTCGACGCGGTGCTGCTGGATTTCGCCATGCCGGGCGTGACCGGCGTCGCCTCGGTGGCCGAACTGGTCGCGGCCAATCCGGGCGGCCGCGTGGCGCTGTTCTCCGGCCTCGTGCGGCCCGAGACGGTGGCCGAGGCCATGGCCTGCGGCGCCGCCGGCTTCATCCCGAAAAGCACTCCGGCCACCGAACTCGCCTCGGCGATCCGCCGGATGGTGGCGGGCGAGATCTACCTGCCCGAGGGCTTCGGCGCCGCGCCCGACCGCGAGCGGGGGGATTTCGGCCTGTCCCCGCGCGAACGCCAGGTGCTGCGCGACCTCTCGGCCGGGCTGATGAACAAGGAGATCGCCTCGCGCCTCGGGCTGAGCGAGGTGACGGTGAAGATGCACGTCCGCTCGATCTGCACCAAGCTGAAGGCGCGCAACCGCACCCATGCCGCGATCCTCGCCGCCGGGATGCGGCTGGAGTGATCAGCGCGTGGCGGAAGCCGCGAGCGGGACGAGGCGGGCCAGGTCGGCGGCCACGTCGAGCAGGCCCGCCACCGGCCGCGCCTCGCACAGCATGATCGCATGGGCGGTGGCCGCCCCGCGCGCCGAGCGGCGGACATGATGCAGCACGGCCAGCAGGTTGCGCTCGTCGCGGGTCAGCACCCGGGCGCAGCCGTCGCAATAGGGGTTGGAGTAGCGGAACGGCTCGGCCCGCGCCATCGCCATGGTCCGCACCAGCGCCGACAGGCCCAGAAACAGCGCGTCGCCCCGGATCGGCCCGAACAGCGCCTGCGCCACTTCGGACGGGGCGCGGGCATGGCGCGGCTGGCCACCCGACATATCGGCGAAGATCAGCCGCATCAGGTCGAGCGCCTGACGCTCGAACAGGTCGAAGCCGCTTTCGGCCAGCAGTTCCTCGCGGGGGCCGGGCTGGCCGCAGCGGCGGGTCGGGGCGGAATCCGAAGGCTGCACGGGCATGTTTTCCTGACGACAGGCGCCGGGCCGAAGGCACGCGGCGGGCATGGAACGGGGGGTGCCTTGGGAAGCGGGCCGGGCAGCGGCCGCGTCTGGGTGGCTATTTCCTATCAAAACAATCAACATTGTCAATCCGGGGCCTTGCCAAAGCCTGATTGTTTTTGTAGGAAATACGTGATCCAGCCTCCGCCAGATCGGTGACCCGCGCGACCCGACCGCGCCCGCGACCTGAAGGACATCCGCTTGGAGACCGCATTCCCCACCCTGATGGCGATCGACAGGCGCGCCGGCGCGACATGCCGGTTCCGGGCCCTTTCCGGCGCATGGCGTCACCATCCGGCATATCCCTTCCCCGTATCCGGCTGACCTCCAGCCGCCACAGAGGCAACGACGATGATCCACGACCACCGGACCGCCTTCGGCACCGACGCGACGCATGGCTTCGACGAATTCGAGCGCGGCCTGCTGATCGTGCTGCGCCACCTGATGACCAGCTATGCCCGCCCCGAAAGCCAGGCCTGGGAGCTGGCCTTCGGCATCGCCGTCGAACGCTGGGGCGTGGCCGACGGCCCGCGCATCGCGCAGGGCGTGCTGGCCGTGGTGCAGGCGTTACGGCGCTGCCGCACCGCCCGCTTCCGCCATGCCGATCCGCTGGACGCCGAGGCGCGGCTGCGGCTGACCCCGGACGAGGAGAACTTCATCCACATGCTGCACGCCATGCGCCGCGACCGCACCGCAGAGGCGCGCCAGCGGGTCGCGCTGCTGACCGGCGGGCAGATGGATCCGGCGATGATCCGCTCCGCCCTGTCGCTCGCCGCCCGCTTCCCGGCGGTGGATTGCGGCCCGGCGCGCCCGGTGGCGCCGGCAAGCGGCCTGCGCCTGGTGCACTGAGCGCAGCGGTTGCGGGCGGCGCCCCGATCCCCCATATCGGGGGACGAGGCAGCAGGGGGAAGCGCGATGTTCACCATCGGCAAGCTCGGCGCGGCGACCGGGGTCAAGGTGCCGACCATCCGCTATTACGAGGAGATCGGGCTGCTGCCCCGGGCCGAGCGCAATGCCGGCAACCAGCGCCTCTACGGTCCGGCGGCGCTGGAGCGGCTGCGCTTCATCCGCCACGCCCGCGACCTCGGCTTCTCGCTCGAGGCGATCCGCGACCTGCTCGGCCTGCTCACCCGCCCCGACCAGCCCTGCGAGGCGGCCGATGCCATGGCGCTGGACCAGATCGCCGCGATCCGCGCCCGCATCGCGCAACTCGCCGCGCTGGAGGCCGAACTGCTGCGCATGGTCTCGGCCTGCGATCATGGCAGGATCGCCGATTGCCGGGTGATCGAGGGGCTGGGCGACCACTCGCTCTGCCTGCGCGACCATCGCGGCACCGCCGAGGCCGCCCCCGCCTGAACCCGGTCACCGCCGCTGCGGCACGCCCGGCAGGACGCACAGCATCTCGTAAAGGAAATTCGCCGCGATGAGCGCGGTATTGCCCGCCGGATCGTAGGGCGGCGAGACCTCCACCAGATCGCAGCCGACGAGGTTCAGCCCGGCGCAACCCCGGATGATCTCCAGCCCCTGATGGGTCAGCAGCCCGCCCGGCTCCACCGTGCCGGTCCCCGGCGCGCAGGACGGATCGAGGCTGTCGATGTCGTAGGTCAGATAGACCGGCGCGTCGCCGATCCGCGCCCGCACCCGCTCCATCAGCGGGGCGAGCGATGTCCACCAGCATTCCTCGGCCTGCACCACCGTCCAGCCCTTGTCGCGCGCCCAGTCGAAATCGTCCGCCCCGTAGCCGGTGCCGCGCAGCCCGATCTGGAACACCTTGTCATTGATGAGGCACCCCTCCTCCCAGGCGCGGCGGAACGGGCAGCCATGCGCCGCCTTCTCGCCGAACATCTCGTCGTTGATGTCGGCATGGGCGTCGATATGGATCAGCGCCACCGGCCCGTGCCGTTCCTTCATCGCGCGCAGGATCGGCCAGGTCAGCGTGTGATCGCCGCCCAGCGTCAGCGGAATCGCCCCATGCCCGAGGATGCCCCGGTAATGGTCGGCGATGATCTCCACCGATTTCTTCAGATCGAAGGTGTTGATCGGCACATCGCCGAGATCGGCCACCTGGAGATGCTCGAAGGGCGCGGCGCCGGTCGCCATGTTGTAGGGGCGCAGCATCCGGCTCTCGTCGCGGATCTGGCGCGGGCCGAGCCGGGTGCCCGGGCGGTTCGAGGTGCCGATGTCCATCGGAATGCCGACGAAACAGGCATCCAGCCCCTCGGCCGTGGCCGCCGCCGGCAGCCGCATCATGGTCGCGGGCCCGCCGAAACGCGGCATCTCGTTGCCGCCGAGCGGCTGGTTGAAGCGGTGCGGCATTGTCCTCTCCTCCTCTGATGCGGCCATGTTCGGCGAGGCCGGGCACACATGCAATGCGGCACTGGCATGGCGCGGACCTCCCGCCTAGACTTGCCGCGCGCCCCGAGACGGAAACCGGCATGATCCTCTCCGCCCTCCTCGTGCTGACGCTGCTGCTCGCGGCGATTCTGCTGCGGCTCGCCGATGCCCGGCTGCGCCGCAGGCCGCGCCCCGAATCGCGGGCCATCCCCGCCACGCCCGAAACACCCTTCGGCGCCGCGCTGGCGGCGCTGCCCCTGCCGCCGGGCCGGAGCGGGGTCGTTCCGCTGCGCGACGGCGCCGAGGCCTTTGCCAGCCGGGTCGAGATGATCCGGGCCGCCGGCGCCTCCATCGACATGCAGTATTACATCTGGGAGCGCGACGGGGCCGGGCTGCACCTGCTCGACGCGCTGGCCGAGGCCGCCGGACGCGGGGTGCGGGTCCGGCTGCTGCTCGACGATTTCGGCACCGTCGATCTCGATGCCGAACTGCTGGCGCTCGACCGCCTGCCCGGGGTCGAGATCCGCCTGTTCAACCCGACATTCCTGCGGCGGCTGCGGCTGCTCAACCTGCTGCTGGATTTCGGGCGGCTGAACCGGCGGATGCACAACAAGTCGCTGACGGTGGACGGCGCGCTCTGCCTGGTCGGGGGCCGCAACATCGGCAACGCCTATTTCGCCGGCGAAGGCCAGCGCCACTTCATCGATTTCGACGTGATCGGCATCGGCCCGGTCGCGGCCGAGGTCGCGGCGGATTTCGACCGCTATTGGGCGGCCGGGGCGGCGGTGCCGGTCGGCAGCCTGCTGCGCCGGCAGACGCCCACCGCCGCCGCGCGCCCCGCCCCGCCCGCCATCCCCGACCACGAGACGCCGGTGCGGGCGCTGCTGTCGCGCCGCCTGCGCCCGATCATCGCCCCGGTCGAGCTGATCAGCGACGATCCCGACAAGATCGGGGGTCGCGCGGCGCAGCGGCGCTTGATGATCCATCGCGTCGCGGAACTGCTGGCGCTGCCGGAACGACGGCTCGACATCGCCTCGGCCTATTTCGTGCCGGGCGGCCCGGGGGTGCGGCGCCTGCGGGCGCTCGCCCGGCAGGGGGTCGCGATCCGCGTGCTGACCAACGGCATCCAGTCGACCGATGTCGCCCTGGTGCATTGCGGCTATGCCCGCTACCGCCGCACCCTGCTCCGGGCCGGGATCGCGGTCTACGAATTGCGCGCCGACGAGCAGGTCGAGATGCAGGACCGCCGGCTGCGCGACCGGCTGCGCGTGGCGCCCTCCGGCAACAGCCTGCATGCGAAGACCTTTCTCATCGACGGCGCGCGGCTTTTCGTCGGTTCGTTCAACCTCGACCAGCGCTCGATGTTTCTCAATACCGAGATCGGCTTCATCATCGAATCGGCGGAACTGACCGCGCGGGTCGAGGCGCTGTTCGACCGCGATCTCGACCGCAGCGCCTACCGGCTGCATCTGCGCCGGCAGGGCCGCGCCGGGCGGCTGGTCTGGCAGGAGACCCGCGCCGACGGCACGGTGACGGAACACGCGACGGAGCCCGGCACCTCGCCGCTCAGCCGGATCGTGCTGCGCCTGGCCGGCCGGCTGCCGATCGAGTGGTTGCTCTGACCCGCGCGACGACCGGCAGATGGTCCGAGGCCCGCCGCGCCTGCGGCGTGTCATGCGCGACGGCGGAGACCACCTCCAACCCGGCCCCGGCATAGATCCGGTCCAGCGCGAGACGCGGGAACGGCGCCGGAAAGCTCGGCGCGAGACCGGGCGGCCCCAATGTCTCGTCCAGCGGCGCCAGGGCCCCGCCGAGCCCGCGCCGCCATTCGTTCATGTCGCCGAGGATCAGCGTCGGCCGCTCCGCCGCATCGGCCAGTTCGGCCAGCAGCCGCGCCTGCATCTGCCGGGCGCGGGCCAGCAGCGCCAGATGCACCGCGATGATGCGCAACGGGCCGGCTCCGGCCAACGACAGATCGACCACGAGCGCCCCGCGCGGTTCCGCCCCCGGCAGGGGAATGGCATCCACCCGCTCGACCTCCGCCCCGCGCAACAGAACCAGATTGCCGTGCCAGCCATGCGCGCGCAGCGCGAGGCGCTGCGGCACCTCCACCGGCACCAGCCCGGTTTCCGCCTCCAGATGGGCCAGATCGAAGACGCCCGCGCGCGCGCCGAACCGCCGGTCGCCCTCCTGCACCGCGACAATATCGGCGTCCAGCGCCGCGATCACCCCCGCCGTCCGATGCGGATTGCGCCGGAAATCGGTGCCGATGCCCTTCTGGACATTATAGGTCGCGACGGTGAATTGCCGGCTGCTCATCCCGCGATGCTGGCCGACCGGGCGGCGCCATGCAAGCCCATATCCCTAGCGCAGCAGCGCCTTCCACCGGCTCTGCCCGGTCTGGAGGATCTGCAACGCCCCCGCCGCAGCGCCGGAAGTGCCCCCGCTGCCGGCCAGTTCCGCCCGGACGAGGAATTGCCGGATCAGTTTCTCCTGCATCCCCGCCTCCGCGAACTGGCTCAGGCTGCCATCGCCGAACGCCTGCGCCTTTTCCTTCAGCACCGCCAGTTGCCGGTCGATGTCCAAGGCCCCGAAGCTCGACGGCAGGCCGAAGGCGGTTTCGAACAATTCGCGCAAGGGGGGCGAACCCATCACAGTGAACCATTTGCCATCCTCGCTGAGCGAGGATGCCGCCAGCGCCCCCAGTTCCCGCTCGGCATGAAGCGCGACGCGCATGTCGCCATTCACCTCGCCCACCGCCACCTCGAAACTCCGGTCGCGGTATTTCTCCAGAATCTCGTCGGCGAAGGTGGAAAGCTGCGTGCGCGGCGTATTGAAATCGCCGAAGCCGAACGCGGCGGAAAACGCCATATACTGCTTGTTCGACAGCTTGTTGGCCAGCGCGCCGGTGTTCAGCGTGCCGTCCTCCAGCACCTTGCGGATGAAATAGCCGTTGCCGAGATCGTCCTGAAGCCCGAAGGCGCCGAGCGCCACCCGCAACAGCCGCTTGTCCGCCACCAGCGCCTCCGCACTGGTGATCTTCCCGATCCTCTCGCGGAAATACGCCTCATCGCGTTGCCGCCCGGCCCCCTTCTCGAACACCGCCTGCTGCGTCGCCATGGTCCGCTTGAGAAACAGCCAGCCGGCATAGCCGGATGCGGGAACGACCGGGGCATAGCTCATGACGGCCGGGCGGCGAAAAGCCGCTCCTCCCGCGGCAAGAGCGTGCGCAGCGATTTCAGCGCCAGGTAATGCTCCCCCTCCAGTACCGCGCGGCTGGCCTGGGCAAGCTGGCTGCGGCTGTCGTCGTCGGTCAGCACCTGGCTCAACTGTTCGATGCCGCGCAGCAGTTGCAGCTTCGCCTCGGCCGGATCGGCGTCGCCGGACAGGACCAGCTGCGCGATGTAGCACACCCGCCGCACCGGCGTGTTCACCTCGCCGGGATGGATCGCGTCGCGCAGCCGCAGGATATGGGCGTTGGGCGTCACGATCGCCAGCCGGGTGCGCCGATCGCCATTCTCGATCACCGCACCGTTGATCAGCACCCGCTCATGCGGCCCGAGCTTCAGGACGAGGCCGGTCATCCCGGTTCCCCGTCGCCGCGCAGGCCGCGCATGACCGCGCGGTTGATGTCGATCATGACCGCGGCCTCCGCCTCGCCGGCCAGCACGCGCCGGCTATGCTCGGCGGTGAACTGGTAGAGATAGAACAGCCGGGCGCGCAGCGCCTCCGGCAACCCGTTGCCCTCGGTGGCCACATCCCCGGCGAGCACGCGCCAGAATTGCAGGTTGCGATAGAGCGCGGCGACGAAGGCGGGATGATCCTCTGCCCGCGCGGCATCGGCCTGCGCGAGGTCATGGGTCACCCTGGCGAAGAGATCGTATTCGATCTGCCGCGGCGAGCGGAGGGGAGTATGCGCGTGCCCATAGGCGGTCCGCGCCATCTGCATGGCATTCACGGGGTATCCTTCCGGTGCTGGGATCGGGGCGCAAGGGAAGACGGCGCGGCGGACCGCGCCGTCAGGTCAGCCGTCAGCGGAACAGCGACAGCACGCTTTGCGGCGACTGGTTGGCGATGGAGAGCGCCTGCACGCCGAGCTGCTGCTGCACCTGCAACGCCTGGAGCCGCGCCGAGGCCTCCTCCATATCCGCATCCACCAGGCTGCCGATCCCCGCCTTCAGCGAATCCGTCAGGCTGCTGACGAAATCGGCCTGGGTGTCGATCCGTTTCTGGGTGGAACCGAATTCCGCCGCCGCGTTGATCGCGGTCTGGATCAGCCCCTCGACCGCACCCAGCGCCGCCTCGGCGCCGGCCGCCGTCGACACGTCGATGCTGCTCAGCGCGCCGAGACCGCCGGCGCCGGCATTCTTGTACTGGCCGGAGACCGACAGATCCTTCGTGCCGTCATTGGTGAAGACCAGTTGCCCGGGATTGGCGCTGTCGTAATCGACCGTCAGCCCCTCGACCCCCAGCGAATCGATGGAGTTCTTCAGCCCGACCGCGATCAGATCCGGCACGGAGTTCCCACCGCTCTGGATGTCGGCCGCCGTCAGCGTATAGGACGCCGTCTTGTCGCCGATCCGCATGGAGATCTTGTCGCCCGCCGCCCAGGCGTTGGCACCGTCGGCGATGGTGATGTCATCGGTGCCGCCCGCCGCGTCGAGCGCCAGCACGAAGGTGTCCGCCCCCGTCGAGATCGTGCCGCCGGTCGATGCGCTGAACACATCGTTCGCGACATAGTCGCCGATCGACAGATCCTGCGCCGTCACCGTGATCTTCGAGGCGGAGACCCCGCTTCCCGAACGGTCGAGCGAGGCCAGCACATCGACCGTGGTCTGCGTGCCGTCCACCAGGTTGAGCCCGTTGAACTGGGCCGCCCCGATGACCGAGGAGACCTGATCGCGCAGCGCGTCGATGTCGGACTGGATCTTGGCGCGATCCACGTTGTCCTCCTGCGCGGCGACGATCTTGCCCTTGACCTGTTTCAGCAGGTCGGTGACGGTTTCGGCGGCCTTGCGCGCCACCGAGATCGTCGAGGAGCCGAGCGCGAGGCTGTCCGAGATCCCCTTGAACCCCTCCACATCCGATTCCATCACCTTCGAGATGGCCCAGACCGCCGCATTGTCGCGCGCCGAGGCGACCGACTTGCCGGTCGAGATTTCCGATTGCACCTGGCCGAGATTGGCGTTGATGCCCTTCATGGTCTGGAGGGCGACCATGGCACTGGTATTGGTCAGAATGGACGACATGTCCCGTTCCTTTCGAATGGCCGGCGCTTTGCGCGCGGCATGACGCCGATATGCGGCAGGACCGGCTTTCTGGCCGATGCGGCGGTCTTTCGGCGCCGCGCCATCCCGCCCTGGGATGCCCTTCGATTGATGACGGCGAAGTCCTAACGCTTCGCTAAGCCGCGAGCGCCAGTTCCGGCGCATTTGAATCGATCAGAACCGCCGGTCCATGGCGCGGGCGGGATCTCCCCGCGTTTGCCTTTCCCCCCTGCCGTCATAGGTGGAAAATCCCGTCCATGCCTCGCCCAGTTCGGCCAGCCGCCGGAGCGCCCGGCCCAGCCCAGCCCGCGCGGCGTCCAGCAGCCGCGCATTCTCCGCCGCCTTGCGCCGCAGCCGAAGTCGGGTCGGCCGGTCGGGCACCCCCCCGAGTCCCGCCAGCGCCGCGCTCAGCAGCGCCTCGTGCTCCGCCAACGCCGCGAGATCGCCGGCCAGCAGCGCCGCGCGAATCGCGTCGAGCCGCGCCTCCACCGCCTCAGCGCCCATCGCCGGCCCCCCGCATCAGCGCCTTGAACAGCGATTCGGTCAGGCCGATGCCGCCATGCGCCACCAGCGCGCGCGCCTGCTCCTCGCGCAGGAAAGACGCGAACTGCTCCGCCCCCGTCCCGCCGCCGAAGGCGCCCTGTTCGTCGCCAAGCCCCGCATGGGCCAGCATTTCCGCAAGGAAGGCGGTCTCCATCTCCGCCGCCTTGGCATGCAGGCGGGCCGCCATGCCGCCGGGCGGCACCGCCGCGATCGCATCCATCATCCGAACCTCCGTCGCATCGAATTTTCCCGATCATGGCGCAGCGGCGGTAAACAACCGGTAACCGTTTCAGCGGTATCCGGAAGACAGAGCTCGACCATGAGGCCAAGGTGATTCCCGTTCCCGCCGTTCCCGCAATGCCGTCTCCCGCGCCCCGCGCCATCCTTCCCGATGGCTGCGGCGAGGCGGAGGCCTTCGCGCTGCTGCTGGACGAAGCCATGGCCACGCCGCAAGGCGCAGCCGAAACGGAAGAGGCCGATCCGGAGCCGCCAGAGTCCGGGGACGCGACGGCGCTTCCGGCCGATCCGACCGTGCAGGATCCGGCCTTGCACCCTGCGATAGAGGAAAGCGGCGACAGGGCGCCCGGGGCCGCCGGGATGGATGCCCCGCCTAACACCTCCGCTCTCCCACCCCGCCCCGATATGTCGGGGCACAATCCGCCCGACACGCAGCGCAAGCTCGCCGGTCGACCGGATCGCACGGCTGCGCCTCCAAGCCTCATCCCCCCCGAAGCGGCCAGCATGGACATGCAGGCCGATCCGGCCGAAACCCTCGTGCTGCTCAGGGCGGAACGGATCGAGCCACGCAGCATCGTGGCTCCGCCAGCCGCCGATCCGCCGGGGCCGGACCATCAGCTTCTCCTTTCCGACAGCCCGGAAGCGATGGCGGATGACCAGGCCGCCCCGGCGATGGCCGGCGCCCCCGGAGAGCCGGCCGAAAGCGCCGAGCCGGCCCGGCACCCGCCATCCCGCCTGCCCGGCCTGCCGCCCACCCTGCAACCGCTCGCCACGCGGATCGCCGAGGCGCTGGGGCCGGATGACCTTGGGGACGGCATCTCGCTCGATCTCGCCGCGGACGAACTCGGCCCGCTGCGTCTGATCATCCGGGGTGAGGGGGACCGGATCGAGGTGCATGTGATGGCGGAATCGGCCGGGACGCTCGATCTGATGCGGCGACATGCCGAGCAACTGGCGCAGGAGTTGCGCCATGCCGGCTATCGACAGGCGGAGATGAGCTTCGGCAGCCGGGAGCAGGAGCGCCGGCCGCCGGCCGCCGGCCCATCGCGGAACGACCCCGTACCCGTTCCGCCCGGGACGACGCGACCCATTCCGCCTGCCGCCGGCAGGCTCGACCTCAGGATCTGACAGGAGACCGGCATGGAAACCACGGCGCTGACCGGCACGACCGCCGCCACCTCGCCCAGGACAGGGAACGCCGCCGCCATCACGACGGATTTCAACACCTTCCTGAAGATGCTCACCACCCAGATGCAGAACCAGGATCCGCTGAACCCGATCGACAGCGCGGATTACGCGGTGCAGCTCGCCACCTTCTCGGGGGTGGAGCAGCAGACGCTGACGAACCAGCTTCTGCTGGCGATGCAGGACCAGTTCGGTCTGCTGGGCATGGCGCAGATGGCCGGCTGGGTGGGCAGCGAGGCGCGGGCGGTGATGCCGGCACAGGTCGCCGGCGGCGCGGCGGTGTCGCTGGCGCCGATGCGTCTGGCCGGCGCGGACCGGGCGGTGCTGGTGGTCACCGATGCCGCGGGCGCCGTGGTGAACCGGGTCGATCTGGCCGGCGATGCCGAGGTGATCGACTGGCTGCCGGTCGACATGGCGGGAAACGGCCTGCCCGACGGACGCTACAGCTTCACGCTGGAGAATTACCGGGGCGAGACGCAGCTGGAGACCACCGGCGTCGCGGTCTATGGCCGCATCGCCGAGGTGCGCGGCGGCACCGCCGGCGCGCGGCTGCTGATGGAAAGCGGGGTGGAGATCGCGGCGGCCGATGTGACGGCGCTACGGCGATAGCCATGGCCCTTGCCCCCTCCCGCGCCCGCCTCTACCTTCAGCGGCGATCATGCCGCATGCTCCCGCTCCCGATCCGCCATCGGCTCTGCTGCCGTCGGGCTTTTTCGACCGGCCCGCCCCCGAAGTGGCGCCCGATCTCGTCGGCGCGACGCTGAGCGTCGGCCCCTGCGGCGGCATCGTCTGCGAGACCGAGGCCTATACGCGCGACGATCCGGCCTCGCACAGCTTCCGTGGACCGACGGCGCGCAACCGCGCCATGTTCGGCCCGCCCGGCAGCGCCTATGTCTATCTGAGCTATGGCCTGCACTGGTGCCTGAACGTGGTCTGCCAAAGCGGTGACGCGGTATTGCTGCGGGCGCTGGAGCCCTTGGAGGGCCTGGCCGAGATGCGGGCGCGGCGCGGGCCGGTGGCCGACCGGCTGCTCTGCGCCGGGCCCGGGCGGCTGGGGCAGGCGCTCGGGATCGGCGCGGCGCAGGACGGACTGGCCTTCGACGCCCCCCGCTTCGGCCTGGGCCCCCGCATCGCGCCCGTCACGCTGCTGGTCGGCCCCCGCATCGGCATCAGCCGCGCCGCGGAACGGCCTTGGCGTTTCGGCCTCGCGGGCGCGCGCAGTCTCAGCCGGCGGTTTCCCGCCGGCTGAGGCGCGGCTTTCCGCCGTCCGCCGCACCGGCCCGGGAACCGGCCCGCCGGCCCGCCGTTGCCCCGGCACGCAGCCCGCCGGAGGAAAGCCATGCCCGTCCAGGACCGATCCGCATCCCCACGCCACTTGCTGCTGCATGCGGCGCGGCGCAGCACGCTGCCGGCCGAGGCCGAACTGCGCCGCCTCGCCCGCAGCAGCACCGGCTGGATGGCGGCCGACAGCTGCGACCGGATGGAGCTGGCCCGACTGGCGGAGCGGCTGGAACAGGAGATGCCCGGCGGTCTTCAGGTCGCCGCGCATTTCATTCCGCGCGCCAGCACGGAAATGGGCACCAACTGGGACGAGGGCTTCCTGGCCGCCCTGCGCTTCGCCCGCGCCATGCTGCCGGCGATGGCGCCGCGCGGCTGCATCCTCTTCGTGCAGGACGACGCGGCGATGCCGCTGACCGCCACCTCGTTGCGGATTTTCTCCCGTCATGCCGGAACGGCCTGCGCGCTCGGCCGGGTGCGGCTCAGCGCCTGCGCCCGCAGCCGGGCGGCGGCGGCGATCGCCGGGATGCTGGATCCGGCCACCGACACCGAACTGCCGCCCGCCATCGCCAGCCTGCTGGCGCTGCGGGCCTGAGGCCCGGCACGAAAAACGCCGCCGGCACAGGGCCGGCGGCGTTTTCAATGGCTCTCGCACCGCTTAGAGCGGCGGACGGCCCCGCACGGCGCGCGCGATCATCGCGACGACGAACAGCACCAGGAAGATGACGAACAGGATCTGCGCGATCCCGGCGGAGGTGCCGGCGATTCCGCCGAAGCCCAGCGCCGCGGCGATCAGCGCGATGACGAGGAAGGTCAGGGCCCAACCGAGCATGGGGTTTCTCCTTTTGTCGAGGTTGCGCGCCGGGCTGCGGCGCCGATGCAGGGCCAACGTCCCCGGCGCCGTCGGGTTCCACTCCACGCTACGGGAACCCGACGGGGTGCCGCGCGTTTTTCCACACGCCGCCGGGACGAGGCGCGGAGAGAACGGCACCGCATCCACCGGCGCGATCCGCGCAGTCCTTGTCCCTTTCCACGCGCGGGTTCCCTGCCCGCCGCCCCTTCGAGACCGGGAGATACCGATGACCGACCTGATCCGACTGCTTCGTTCCGCAGACCTCGCCGCGCCGGCGCCCCGCATGCCGGGGCTCGCGCTGGCGGGCGCCGGTATCGGCCTTGCCGCGCTGGCGGTGGGGGCGCTTTGCCTGCGCGACACCGCTGCCGGCGACAGGGCGGAGGAATTGCGCGACGGGGCGGAGGACAGCCTCGCCGCCGGGCGCGATCTGGTGCGCCGCCATCCGGTGCTCGCCCTGTCGGCGGGGGCGGGGATCGGCATGGCGCTGGCGATGCTGCTGCGCCCGGCCCATACCGCCGATCCGGCGCAACGGCTGGCCGATCTCGCGCATCGGCTGGGCGAGCGGCTGGAGCCGATCCGCCGCGCCGCCCTTCCCGAACGCTTCCGCTAGGCGAGGAAGGCCCGGAACCGGCGCAGCGCCAGCCAGAACAGCGCCGCGCCGATTCCGGCCAGCGCCAGCAGTTGCGGCCATACCACGTCGAGCCCCGCCCCCCGGAACAGCACCCCCTGCGAGAGCTGGATGAAATGGGTGTTGGGCGCGGCCGACATGATGAGCCGCACGATGTCGGGCATGCTCTCGCGCGGGGTCAGGCCGCCGGACAGCACCTGGAGCGGCAGCAGCACGAGGATCATCAACAGCCCGAATTGCGGCATGGTGCCCGCCACGGTGGCGAGGAAGATCCCCATCGAGGCGGTGGCGAACAGCATCAGCACCGTCGCGGCCAGGAACAGCGGCACCGAGCCCTGCACCGGCACATGCAGCAGCCGCTCCACCACCACCAGGATGGCGAAGGCCGAGGCCAGCAGGACCACGAGGCCCATCGACCAGATCTTCGACAGCATGATCTCGGTCGCGGTCACCGGCATGACCAGCAGGTGCTCCACCGTGCCATGCTCCTTCTCGCGGATCAGCGCGGCGCCGGTCAGGATGATCGACAGCATGGTGATCGAGTCGATCACGCTGTTGATCGCCCCGAACCAGCCCGGATCCAGCGCCGGATTGTAGCGTGCCCGCAGCGCCATCCCGACCGGCGGCGCGGAGACGGCGCGATGGCCGGCGGTATATTCCGCCACCTCGCTGCCGACGATCTGCTGGATATAGCCGCTGCCGGTGAACGCCTGGCTCATGCGGGTCGCGTCGACGTTCAGTTGCAGCGCGGGGCGGCGGCCGGCCAGCAGGTCGCGCTCGAAATCCGGCGGGATGTCGAGCGCGAAGGTATCCAGCCCCTCGTCCATCCGGCGATCCATCTCGCCGGTGGAGATCATCCGGGGCGCGACGAAATGCGGCGGATAGAAAGCCTGCGCGATGCGGGTGGACAGGGCCGAGCCATCCTCGTCCACGATGGAGAGGGTGGCATTGGCCAGCGTCTCGGGCATGGCCTTCGATTCGGTGTAGATCGACAGCGAGAAGGAATAGACGATCAGGATCAGCATGACCGGATCGCGCCAGAGCCCGCGCAACTCCTTCAGGCCGAGCTGGGCGACATGCGAGAGGTTCATTTCGCCTGTTTCCCCAGAAGAAGGGCGCTGAGGCCCAGGATGACGGGAATCGCCAGCGCCAGCGCGAAGAACACCTGCCCCAGATCGGCGAAGCCGAGGCCCTTGGAGAAGGTGCCGCGCGAGGCGATGATGAAATAGGTGGTCGGATAGATCTCGCCGATCAGCCGCCCCGCCCCCTGCAAGGAGGATACCGGGTCGATCAGGCCCGAGAATTGCGCGCCGGGGATCATGGTCAGCATCGCCGTGCCGAACAGCGCCGCCACCTGGCTGGAGATGAAGGACGAGATCAGCAGCCCCATCGCCGTGGTCGCGGCGACATAGAGCAGCGCGGCCAGCGCGAAGGCCGGCAGGCTGCCGGTGAAGGGCACCCGGAAGGCGAAGACGGCGAAGGCGGTCAGCACCGCGAAGTTCAGCATCGCCAGCGCCACATAGGGCAGTTGCTTGCCCAGCAGGAATTCCAGCCGCGTCACCGGGGTGACGTGGAAATTGACGATCGAGCCGAGCTCCTTCTCGCGCACCACGCTCAGCGTGGTCAGGATCGCCGGGATCAGCAGCAGCAGGAGCGGGATCACCGCCGGCACCATGGCGACGAGGCTTTTCACGTCGGGATTGTAGCGGTAGCGGGTGACCAGTTCGAAATCGCCCCGGATCGCCGCCTCGCCGAGGGTTTCCCGCGCCTTGCGCGTCAGCCAGGCGGCGTGGATGCCCTGGGCATAGCCGCTCACCGTCTCGGCGCGGGTCGGGTTCGCGCCGTCGATCCAGGCGCCGATCCGCACATCGCGCCCGCGCTCCACGGCGGCGGCGAAGCCGGGCGGGATCTCGATGGCGAGGCTCAGCCGCCCGGTGCGCATCCGGGCATCCATGTCGTCGTAGCTTTCGAGCGGCGGCTCCTCGCGGAAATAGCGCGAGCCGGCGAGGTCCAGCGCGTAGTCGCGGCTCATGGCGGTGCGGTCGCGGTCGAGCACGGCGAAGCTCAGTTCCTCGACATCGAAATTCATGCCGAGGCCGATCACGAACATCAGGATCAGGCTGCCCACCAGCGCCAGCGCCGCCCGGATCGGGTCGCGGCGCAGTTGCAGCGCCTCCAGCCCGGAATAGGACAGCAGGCGGCGCAGCGAAAAGGCGGCGGCCGGCGCGGCATGCCCCCCGGCCGCCTGCGCGGGCGGGGCGGGCGGCGGCGCGTCGTCGCCGATCGCCTCTTGCAGGATGGCGATGAAAGCCTCTTCCAGCGTGGCCGCGCCGCGCGCCTCGGTGATCGCGGCGGCGGTGTCGCTGACCAGCACCCGCCCGGCATGCATGAGCGAGATGCGGTCGCAAAGCTCCGCCTCGTTCATGAAATGGGTCGAGACGAAGACGGTCACCCCGTCCTTGCGCGACAGATCGCCGAGGATCGCCCAGAAGGCGTCGCGCGCCACCGGATCGACACCCGATGTGGGTTCGTCGAGGATCAGGATCTCCGGCGCGTGGATCATGGCGACGGCGAGCGACAGCCGCTGGCGGATGCCGAGCGGCAGCGCCTCGGGCAGGCTGTCCAGCACGCCGGTCAGGCCGAACCGGTCGGCCATCTCGGCGATGCGCGGGGCGATGCGGGCGGCCTCCATCCCGAACAGCCGGGCATGCAGGTCGAGGTTCTGCCGCACCGTCAGCTCGGAATAGAGCGAGAAGGATTGCGACATGAACCCGACGCGGCGGCGCACCGCCATGTCGCGCGGATCGACGGGCGCGCCGAACAGCCGGGCCGCGCCCTCGCTGGGCTCCAGCAGGCCGGTCAGCATCTTCATCACCGTGGTCTTGCCGCAGCCGTTGGAGCCGAGGAAGCCGAAGATCTCGCCCCGCCCGATGCGGAAGGACACGTCGTCCACCGCGGTGAAATCGCCGAAGCGCATCGTCAGGTGCTCGGCCTCGATGGCGGTCTCGGCGCCGGCGGGGCGCGGCGGGATGGCGATGCGGGCATGGCCGCGCCGGTCGGCCTCGGGCAGCAGCGCGACGAAGGCGTCGTCCAGCGTGGCCGCCCCGCTGCGCGCCAGCAGATCGGCGGGCGTGCCGGTCGCCAGAACCCGGCCGGCATTCATCGCCACCAGCCAGTCGAAGCGCGCGGCCTCCTCCATATAGGCGGTGGCGACGATGACGCTCATGCCCGGGCGGTCGCGGCGGATCTCCGCGATCAGATCCCAGAACTGCCGGCGCGACAGCGGATCGACGCCGGTGGTCGGCTCGTCGAGGATCAGCAGATCCGGGTCGTGGATCAGCGCGCAGCACAGGCCCAGCTTCTGCTTCATGCCGCCCGACAGCTTCGCCGCCGGCCGGTCGCGGAAGGCCGACATGCCGGTCGCCGCCAGAAGCCCGGCGATGCGGCGGTCGCGCTCGGCCCGGTCATGGCCGAACAGGCGCCCGAAGAAATCGAGATTCTCGAAGACCGAAAGCGTCGGATAGAGGTTCCGCCCCAGCCCCTGCGGCATATAGGCGATGCGCGGGCAGACCCGGCGGCGATGCGCGGCGTCGCGCATGTCGCCGCCCAGCACCCGCACCCCGCCCGCCTGCAAGCGCCGCGCGCCGGCCAGCAGCGACAGCAGGCTGGACTTGCCGACCCCGTCCGGCCCGATCAGCCCGACCATCCGCCCCGCCGGCAGCGCAAGCGTCACCTCCGCCAGCGCCCGCACCCGGCCATAGTGCAGCGACAGCGCCGAGATCTCGGCGACCGCGCTCATCGCACCAGGTTGGACAGGCTTTCCGGCCAGTCCACCTTCGGGTCGATGCGGATATGGGCCATGCCGGGCAGGCCGGTCTTCACATAATCGACATATTTGCGCAGCAGGTCCGGGTCGACCCGCGCCCGGACGCGGAACATCAGCTTCTCGCGCTCGTCCGCCGTCTCGACCGTCTTGGGCGTGAACTGCGCCACATCCGCGACGTAGGAGACGGTGGCCGGGATCACCACATCGGGCGCCGCGTCCATCACCAGCCGCACCTCGGCCCCGGCCTGCACCCGGCCGGCCTGCGCGGTGGGCAGGAAGAAGGTCATGTAGACATCGCCCAGATCGACGAGGCTGAGGATGCGCCCGCCGGCGCCGACCACCTCGCCCTCCTGCGCGATGCGGTATTGCACCCGCCCGTCGCGCGGCGAGACCAGCGTGGCGTCGTCGATGGCGGCCGAAACCGCGTCGATGGCGGCGCGCGCCGCCTCCACCGCCGCGCCGGCATCGACGACCTGCGCGCGGGCGGAGCCGATCCCGGCCTCCACCGCCGCCAGCGAGGCTTCGGCCGAGGCCAGCCCCGCGCGGGCCTGCCGCTCCGCCGCGCGGTCGTCGTCCAGCACCTGCTGCGAGACGACGGCGCTTTGCGACAGCCGCTCCGACCGCGCGAGGCGGCCGGCCGCCGCATCGGCCACCGCCTGCGCCTGCGCCACCGCCGCCGCCGCGGCGCGGCCCTGCGCCTCGGCCTGCGCGACCAGGGCCTGCGCGGTCTCCACCCCGATCTCGGCCCGGCGCAGCGCGGCCTCGGCCTGCCGCTTCTGCGCGGTCAGCTGCACCACGTCCATCCGCACCAGCACCTCGCCCTTGCGGACGAAATCGCCCTCCCGCGCCCGGATCTCGGCGATCCTGCCGCCGGAAAGCGCCGCGATGTCGATCTCGGTCGCCTCGATCCGGCCATTGCCCGAGGCGATGCCGGCGGGTTGCGCCGGCCGCGACAGATCGGCCCAGAGCAGATAGGCCATGCCCGCCGCGATGGCCGCGATCCCGCCGCGCAGAAGGTTCCGAACCCAGGGTTGCATCGCGATTCTCCTGTCAGCGCTGGAAGACATAGGTGCCCGGCGCATCCTCCAGCACCGGCAGGCCGCGCGCGGGCGCGCCCATCGCGGGCGGCGCGACCGGCGCGCCGCCATGATCGGCCAGCCAGTCGCCCCACGCCTCCCACCACGATCCGTCGCGGGGCGGATGCGCCGCCAGCCAGTCCTGCGCGGTCAGCAGCGGATCCTCGGCCCGCCTGTGGCCGATGCGGTAGCGGCGGCGCGGATGGCCCGGCTCGCTGACGATGCCGGCATTGTGCCCGCCCGAGGTCAGGGCGAAGCTGATGTCGGTGTCGCAGAACTGGTGGAGCTTGTAGACCGATTTCCACGGCGCCACATGATCCCGCTCGGTCCCCACCGCGAAAAGCGGCACCCGGATGTTCTGGAGCATCGCGGGCCGGCCCTCCACCATGAAGCGCCCGGCGGCGAGCTCGTTGTCGAGATAGAGCTTGCGCAGATATTCCGCGTGCATCCGCCAGGGCATCCGCGTGCTGTCGGCGTTCCAGGCCATCAGGTCGGTCATCGGCCCGCGCTCGCCCATCAGGTAGTCGTGCACCAGCCGCGACCAGACCAGATCGTTCGAGCGCAGAAGCTGGAACGCCCCCGACATCTGGTCGGCCGAAAGATAGCCGCGATTCCACATCATCGTTTCCAGCAGGTGCATCTGGCTGGCGTCGATGAACAGCGCAAGCTCGCCCGGCTCGGTGAAATCGACCTGCGCGGCCAGCAGCGTCATGGTGGCCAGCCGGTCGTCACCGTCATGCGCCATCGCCGCCGCCGCGATGGAAAGCAGCGTGCCGCCGAGGCAATAGCCCGCCGCGTGGATGCGCCGGTCGGGCAGGATGGCCGAGATCGCCTCCAGCGCCGTCATGACGCCCAAGCGACGGTAATCGTCGAGCGCAAGCTCGCGGTCGCCGGCATCCGGGTTGCGCCACGAGATCGCGAAGACCGTATGCCCGCGCGCCACCAGCCAGCGCACCAGCGAGTTTTCCGGGCTGAGATCCAGGATGTAGTATTTCATGATCCAGGCCGGCACGATCAGCACCGGCTCGGGGCGCACGGTATCGGTCGTCGGGGCATACTGGATCAGTTCGATCAGGTGGTTGCGGTAGACCACCTTGCCGGGCGTCACCGCGACGGTCTCGCCCGGCGTGAACGCCTCCGCCCCGACCGGCGGCTGGCCGGAGGCCCGGCGCAGATTGTCCTCGACCCAGTTGCGCCAGCCCATCCAGACATTCGCGCCCCCGGTCTCCATCGTGCGGCGCAGCACTTCGGGATTGGTGAAGGGCGTATTGCTGGGCGAGAAGATGTCGAGCCATTGCCGCGCCGCGAAGGACACCACCTCCTCGTGGTGGCGCGCCACGCCCGGCACCTCGCGCGTGACGTTGTGCCACCATTGCTGGTTCAGCAGGAAACCCTGCGCGAGCCAGGAGAAGGGCGGCTTCCTCCAGCCCTCGGCGGCGAAACGGTCGTCGCCCGGCAGCGGCTCGATGGCCGGGGGCGCGTCGGGGTCGATGGCGCTGGCCAGCAGATGCGCCATCAGCCGCGCCGTCTTGCGCGTGCCCTTCCAGGCCAGTTCCATCCGCTTGCCCGGCGCGCCCGTCAGGTGCATCGCCCAGTCGGCGAAGGCCAGCGCCGCCGATCCGGGCGAAAGGCCGCCGGTCATCTGCCCGGCCAGCGCGCCATACATCCGGTCGAAGGCGCGGAACGCCTCGATCCCCAGCCCCTCCTCCGGGGCGGCCCGGGCGGCGGGCGTGGCGGGGGGCAGCACGGGGGAACGGTGCGCCCGCTTGCCGGTCCGGTTCGATGTCATGGCGTCGCGTCCTGTTTTCTGCACATGCAGCATACAGGAATTTCACGCATGGGATTTGAGATGAATCAAGCCCCTCCGGCCCCCGCGCCGTCAGTTGAAGCGCCGCGCCAGCCGGTCCGCCCCCCGCGAGACCTGCGCGGCCACCCCGGAATTGTCCACCAGCACATAGGCCGCCGAATCCCGTTCGAACACCGCGACGGAATTGCCGCGATAGTCGAAGGTGCTGGGCGGGGCGTCCGGGCCGAGATCGGCGCTGGCGACCGTGAACAGCATGACCTCGCCCATATCCGGCGTGTCGAGCACCAGCACCACCCCCGGCCGTTCGGGGGTGGCGACCACCTGCGCGTCGCGCACCCGCCAGCCCGCCGGCAGATCCGGCAGCGTCACGCCCACGCTGGCCGCGACCATATCCAACTCCACCGGATCGACCGGCGCGGCGCCCGCCAGCGCCTGCCGCACCTCCACCGCCGCGCGGGCGTCGAGGGCGCTTTCGACGATGGGCAGCACGCGCGCCTCGACCCGGCGCGCCTCCTGCCCGGTCCAGACCGCGTGGCCCGACCAGCCGAAGGCGAAAAGCGCGACCGCCGCCGCCCATGGCAGCGCGCGGCGCAGCCTGTCGCGGCGCTCCAGCCCCTGCGACAGCCGCGCGGCCGCCCCCAGCAGGGCCGGCGGCGGCGGACTGTCCAGCGTCCCGCAAGCCAGCCGCAGCCCCTCGGTCAGCCGCATGTCGGCGATCACCTCCGCCGCCCGCGCGGGATGGGCCGCGAGGTAATCCGCCACCGCGAAGCGCCGCTCGGGGTCGAGCTGGCCGTTCACGAAGCCCTGAAGATCGAGTTCCATGCTCTCGTCAGTCATTCTGCCCTCCGACGACCCGGAATTGCGGCTGGCGCGGGGCCGCGCGGTCTCCATCCTCGAACCGCCGCAGGGCGGCGCGCGCCCGTCCCACCCGCGACATCACCGTGCCCGCCGGCACATCGAGCACCAGCGCCGCCTCGGCGATGCCCAGCCCCTCGATGGCGATCAGGTGCAGCGCCTCGCGCTGTTCGGTCGGCAGGCCGAGGAAGGCGGCGCGGATCTGCGCCAGCCGCGCCGCCTGCTCGCCCTGCGGCGGGGCGAAGCCGGGATTGAGTTCCGCCCAGGCGCTGTCGCGCGCATCGGCGGCGCGGCGGCTGCGCAACTGGTCGATGAAATGGTTGTGCAGCACCGACATCAGCCAGACCCGCAGGTCGCCGCCGTCGCGGAACTGCGCGCGCCGCTCATAGGCGCGCAGCAAGGCCCCCTGCACCAGATCGTCGGCGTCCTGATCCTGCCGGATCAGGATCCGCGCATAGCGCCGCAGCGCGTCGAGATGGGGGGCGACATCGAAACGGTTCCTCATGCACCGTCTACGGAGCCACCCCATCCCGTCATCCCGCCGCCGCGTCCGCGCCGCACCGCGCCCAGATCCAGCCGCAGGGGCCGAGCGTCAGCCGCCCCTCCGCCAGCACCGCCGCCGCCGAGGGGCCGTCAAGCGCGGCGAGGCCGCGCACCGGCACCGTCACCGCCCGGTCCGACAGGTTGAAGACGCAGAGCACCGATCCGCCCGCCCCGTCGCGCCGGAAGGCCAGCAACGGCTCCGCCACGTCGAAGAAACGGCTGCGCCCGTCGCGCAGCGCCGAGGCTTTGCGCCAGGCCAGCAGGCGCCGATAGGTCTCCAGCACCGAACCCGGCCCCTGCGCCGCCACGTTGCGCGCCAGTTGCGGCGGCTTCACCGGCAGCCAGGGCGTGCCGGTGGTGAAGCCGCCCTGCGCCGTTCCATCCCAGACCATCGGCGTGCGGCAGCCGTCGCGCCCCTTGTAATCCGGCCAGAACCGGATGCCGGGCGGATCGGTCAGCTCGTGATAGTCGATCCCGGTCTCGGTCTGGCCCAGTTCCTCGCCCTGATAGAGGCAGATGGTCCCCTCGAAGCCCAGCAGCATCGCCGCCGCCAGTTTCGCCACATCGTCCTGCGGCCCGTATTCCGCCCAGCGCGAGACATGGCGGATCACGTCATGGTTGGAGAAGGCCCACATCGGCCAGCCCTGCGGCGCGGCACCGAAGAACCCCTCGATCCGCGAGCGGAAATGCGCGGGCGTGAAGTCCGGCCCCAGCATGTCGAAGCTGTAGGCCATGTGCAGCCGGCGGCCCGAGGTATATTCCTCCATGATCCGGAGCGCGCGGCGCGGCCCCTCGCCCACCTCGCCCACCATGGCGCGGCCCTCGTATCCGTCGACCAGCGCCCGCATCCGTTCGAGGAAGGGCAGGGTCTCGGGGCGGCATTTGGAATATTCGTGGTCCTGCATGTCGTAGGGGTTGACCGCCGGCCCCGCCTCCGCGCGCGGCTCGGGGCCGTTGTCGCGCAGCAGCGGGTCGTGGAAATAGTAGTTCACCGTATCCAGCCGGAAGCCGTCCACCCCGCGCTCCAGCCAGAAGCGCATGGTGCCGAGCAGGTAATCCTGCACCTCGGGATTGTGGAAGTTGAAGTCCGGCTGGCTCGGCAGGAAATGGTGCAGGTAGTATTGCCGCCGCCGGCTGTCCCATTCCCAGGTCGGCCCGCCGAAGGTGGAAAGCCAGTTCGAGGGCGGGCTGCCATCGGGCTTCGCATCGGCCCAGACATACCAGTCCGCCTTGGGATTGGTGCGGCTCTGCCGGCTTTCGACGAAGGCCGGATGCCGGTCGGAGGAATGGCTGAGCACCTGGTCGATGACGACCTTCAGCCCCAGTTCATGCGCCCGCGCCAGCAGCGCGTCGAAATCCTCCAGCGTGCCGAAAAGCGGGTCGATGTCGCAATAATCCGACACGTCGTAGCCCATGTCGGCCATCGGGCTGCGGAACACCGGCGAGAGCCAGATCGCGTCCACCCCCAGCGCCGCGACATGATCGAGCCGCGCGGCGATCCCCTTGAGGTCGCCGATCCCGTCGCCGTCGCTGTCCTGGAACGAGCGGGGATAGATCTGATAGAC
>JBDHSR010000003.1:0-38176 GCA_039808305.1 Gemmobacter sp.
GAAGCGCCCGCCCGAGGGGGCGGTCGGGCGCTGCCCGGCGGCACTGCGTGCCTTGTTCCGGGCGGGGGAAGGGCTCAACCGTTTCAGGGCGCGGAGCGGACTCACACGCCTCTACGCCGCCGCTCCCACCAGGCGAGCCCCAGCGCCGCCAGCCCGGCCAGCGACAGCGCGATGCCCACCAGCCCCGACGACCGCCAGCCCCAGCCCGCCGCCAGCGCCATCCCGGCGAGCCAGGGTCCCAGCGCGTTGGCCGCGTTGAAGGCCGCGTGGTTCATCGCCGCCGCCATGGATTGCGCCTGTCCCGCCACCTCCATCAGCTGCGTCTGGAGCGGCACCACCATCCCCGATCCCAGTCCCAGCAGGAAGGCCGAGGCGATCATCAGCCCCCAATGCCCGACCGCCGCCGCCGCGAAGCCCTGCGCCAGCATCGAGAACAGCATGAGCGCCAGCGCCGCCCCGAACGGCCGCAGCCTTATGGTCAGCCGCGCCGCCCAGATGCTGCCTAGCGTCGCGCCGATGCCGAAGGCCGACAGCGCCGCCGGCACCGCCCAGCCCGGCGCCTCGGTCGTGGCCAGCATGGCGGCCGAGAGATAGGAATAGACCGCGAAAAGCCCGCCGAAGCCGACCGCGCCCACCGCGAGGATCGACACCACCGCCGGATTGCCGAGCGCGCGCAGCTCCGCCAGCGGCCGCGCGCCCGGCACGGCGCCGACGCGCGGCGCCAGCCGCAGGATCAGCCCCGCCGCCAGCAGCGCCAGCACGCCGGGCAGGCCGAAGCCCCAGCGCCAGCCGAGGCTCTGCCCGAGCAGGCTGGCGAAGGGCACGCCGACGATATTGGCCACCGTCAGCCCCAGCAGCACCTGAGTCACCCCGCGCGCCCGCTGCTCCTTCGGCAGCGCGTCGGCCGCGAACAGCATCCCCACGCCGAGATAGCCGCCATGCGGCAGCCCCGCGAGGAAGCGCGCCGCCACCAGCGTGCCATAGCCCGGCAGCAGCGCCGCCAGCAGGTTCATCGCGCCATAGGCCGCGATCAGCGCCGCCAGATAGCGCCGGCGCGGCAGCCGCGCGCCGAGGATCGAGGTGATCGGCGCGCCGACCACCACCCCCAGCGCATAGGCGCTGACCACATGCCCCGCCGCCGGCTCGTCCACCCCCAGATCCGCCGCATACCAGGGCAGCAGCCCCATCGCCGCGAATTCCGAGGTGCCGATGGCGAAGGCGCCCAGCGCCAGGGCGAGGATGGTGAGCTTGAGATCGGGGGTGCGGGTCATCTGGGATCTGCCTGTGGTCGCGCGGCTCGGAATGCCGGTGTTTGCGTTAACAGGGCGGGCGGGAAAGCGCCATGCCCGAAACGCCGCCCGACCCGCGCCGCGGCGCTACCGTAGGGTGTCCGGCGCCGCCGGCCGCGCGTGGGCTTCCCGGCTGCGACCGGGATCAGAAGAAGCGCGGAATGTCGTTTTCTGGATGGAAGTGACGGAAATGTCTCTCGGGGCGGGGCGCGGCGATTGCATATAGGAAAGGATCGGCGCCAGCGGGCGCGAACGGAGGATTTGAGCGATGAGCGATGTGGCAGTGGCGGGGCGTCGGGCGCGGGGCGGCGGCGCCGCGCGGCGGGCGGAGCGGACCGGAGTGAGCTTCGAGACCGCGAAATACATCGAGCGCAACATCCCGAATTTCGAGATCCTGAACGAGGAAGCGCTCCAGATCATCGAGCACAACGCCGAGACGGTGCTGGAGGAGATCGGGGTGAACTTCCTCGAAAACCCCGGCGCGCTGGATCTGTGGCGCGCGGCCGGCGCCGATGTGCGCGGCGAGCGGGTGCATATCCCGCGCGGCCTCGCCCGCAAGCTCTGCGCCACCGCGCCCGGCAGCTTCACCCAGCACGCCCGCAACCCCGAGCGCAATGTGGTGGTCGGCGGCAAGGGGCTGGTGCTGGCGCCGGTCTACGGGCCGCCCTTCGTGCGCGACATGGAAGGCGGGCGGCGCTACGCCACCATCGAGGATTTCCGCAATTTCGTGAAGCTGGGCTATATGTCCAAATGGCTGCACCATAGCGGCGGCACGGTCTGCGAGCCGACCGACGTGGCGGTGAACAAGCGCCATCTCGACATGCTGCACGCCCATATGACGCTGTCCGACAAGCCCTATATGGGCTCGGTGACGGAGCCGGTGCGGGCGGCGGATTCGGTCGAGATGTCGAAGATCCTGTTCGGCTCGGATTTCGTCGACCAGAACACGGTGATGACGAGCCTCATCAACATCAACTCGCCGCTCACCTTCGATTCGGTGATGATGGGCGCGCTGGAGGTCTATGCCGAGGCCAACCAGGCGGCGATCGTCTCGCCCTTCATCGTCGGCGGCGCGATGGCGCCGGTGACGGTGGCGGGCACGCTGACGCAGGTTCTGGCCGAGGTGCTGGCGGGCGTGGCCTACAGCCAGCTGATCCGCCCCGGCGCGCCGGTGATCTTCGGCGCCTTCGTGACCTCGATCGACATGAATTCGGGCGCGCCGACCTTCGGCACGCCGGAAGCCGCGCATATCACCTATGGCGCCGGGCAACTGGCGCGGCGGCTGGGGCTGCCCTACCGCTCCGGCGGGTCGTTCTGCGGCTCCAAGCTGCCCGACGCGCAGGCGGCCTACGAGACGGCGAACAGCCTGAATATGGCGCTGCTGGCCGGGGTGAACTTCATGCTGCACGCCTGCGGCTGGCTGGAGGGCGGCCTGGTCTCCAGCTACGAGAAATTCGTGATGGATGCCGACCAGCTCGGCTGCCTGCATCACCTCGCCAAGGGTGTCGAGATGGATGCGAACGGGCAGGGGATGGAGGCGATCCGCGAGGTCGGCCCCGGCGGCCACTACCTCGGCTGCGGCCATACCCAGGCGAATTTCAAGACCGCCTTCTGGCGCTCGGATCTGCTCGACTACAAGCCCTTCGAGACCTGGGACGAGGAGGGCGCCCGCGACACCCAGGCGCTGGCCTCGGAACGGGTGAAGAAGCTCCTGTCCGACTACCAGCCGCCGGCGCTGGACGAGGGCGTCCGCGAGGCGCTGGACGAATATGTCGCGAAGAAGAAGGCCGCCGAGCCCGACGCCTTCATCTGAGCGTTTCGGCATCGGAAACGAAAGGGGCCGCCCGGCAGGGCGGCCCCTCGGCATTTCCGAAAGGGCGCATCAGGCCGGCTGTGCCGGATTCGGCAACAGTCGCATCTCTCCCAGCAGGGCGATCAGCACCTCGACATGCCGGTTCAGCGAATAGCTGGCATCGCCGGCAAGGCGGATCCGCTCCAGCCGCTCCTCCTCGTCGATCAGTCGGGGCAGCGCCTTCTCGGGGCAGGAGATTTCCTGCCGCAGCAGCCGTTTCAGATCGCGCTCGCGGCGGTAGTCCTCCATGCCGCAGCGGGCGGCGCGGATCAGCAGGCGCGGGCGGCGCAACTCGGCGAGCAGGGTGCGGAAATCGGTCATGGCTGGTCTCCCCCAAAACGATGCGGAAACAATCGCATGGCGCAACCCTGCGTTGCGGGCCGCCCCGTTCCAGCGCGCGATGGCGCAGGTTTTGTTTAGGTTTTGGAAACAATTATCGCTGTCATCCCGCCGGGGACGATTTTGTTAACGGATGGGTAACCAATGCCACCCACGGTTGTGCTGTCCACTATCGGGCAGGTGGCCGGGGACAGGCCACAGGACAAAGAACGATGGAACCGAACCTGAGCGCCGCCTTCACCCTGCCGGCCTGGCTGCCGGATGCCGTGCGGCTGTATCTCGACCATACCGAGGAAGGGCTGTCGCTGCGCGAGCTGGCGCGGCGCGAGGGGGTCGCGGCCTCGACCGTGATGCGGCAGGTGCGCCGCTACGAGGCGCGGCGCGACGACCCGCTGGTGGACGAGGCGCTGGCCGCGCTGGCGCGGGCGCAGGGGGTGGGTTCCGCCACGGTTCCCGCAGGAAAGGACCAGACCGACATGACGGCCCAGACCCCGATCACGCTCGACGAAGCCGGTATCCAGCGCGAGGCGCGGCGCGTGTTGCGCCGCATGGCGGAGCCGGGCGCCGTCATGGCGGTGGCGCCGGACATGGAGAAGGCGGCGGTGCTGCGCGCCGGCGCCGACGGGCGCATGGTGCAGACGGCGGTGCTGGAGCGGGCGGTGGCGCAGGCCTTCGCGCTGAAGGACTGGATCGCCTGCGCGCGCCAGGGGCGGCTCGCCACCTACGCGATCACCGCCACCGGCCGCGCCGCGCTGCGCCGGCTGGTCGAGGAGGAGGACAGCCGCCGCATGGCGCAGCACGCCGCCTGCGGCATGGCCGAAGCGCCCGCCGCCTTCGAGGGCTGGCAGGCGGGGGCCTCGGCCGAGAGCCAGCGCCGGCTGCGGGTCGCGCTGGCCGAAAGCCCGGTCGCCGTGCTGGCGCGGCGGCGCGACCAGGACGGGCGGGTCTTTCTGGAGCCGGCGCTGGTGCGGGCGGCGGAACGGCTGCGCGAGGATTACGAGCTGGCGCAGATGGGAGCGCGCGGGGCGCAGAACTGGGAGGGGATCCTCGCCGGGGCCGAGACCGCGCCGGATGCGCCGGGCAGCGCGCGGGCGCGGGTGGCGGCGGCGCTGCGGGATCTGGGGCCGGGGCTGGGCGACATCGCGCTGCGGGTCTGCTGCCAGCTCGAAGGGCTGGAGGTCGCCGAAAAGCGGATGGGCTGGGCGGCGCGCTCGGGCAAGGTGGTGCTGCGCATCGCGCTCCAGCGGCTGCGGCGGCATTATGACGAGACCTATGGCCGCGCCGGGCCGCTGATCGGCTGAGGCGGCGCCAGGGCGCCGCCCGCCTGTGCGATCGACCCGAAGCGGCGGCGGAGCGCCGCTTCGGGCAGGGCTCAGTCCTCAAGGCGGGTCAGCCCGGCGCGATGGAGGATGCCGGCCAGCGCGCCGCCGGCGAGCGGCGCCACGATGAACAGCCACAGATCGCCCAACGCCTTGCCGCCGACCAGCAGCGCCGGCCCGAAGGAGCGCGCCGGGTTCACCGAAACCCCGGTCACGTTGATGCCGACGAGGTGGATCGCCGCCAGCGTCAGGCCGATGGCGAGGCCCGCGAAGCCCGGCGCGGCGCCGATGCCGGTGGCGCCGAGGATGACGGTCACGAAGATGAAGGTCATCACGAATTCGAAGGCGAAGGCCGCCCCCGCGCTGTATTCGCCCATGTATCCGGCGCCGAAGCCGTTCTGGCCCAGCCCGTTCGCGGCCACCGAATAATCCGCCTTGCCGCTGGCGATCAGCAGCAGGATCGCGGCCCCCGCCAGCGCGCCCGCGCATTGCGCCACCGCGTAATAGACGAATTCCCCGAAGGTCATCCGGCCGGCCATGAACATGCCGAACGACACCGCCGGATTGAGATGCGCCCCCGAAATCGCGCCGAGCCCGTAGGCCGCCGCCACGATGGCGAGCCCGAAGGCCAGCGCGATGCCCGTGAGCCCGATATCCGCCCCGGCGATCACCGCCGCGCCGCAGCCGAACAGCACCAGAATCGCCGTGCCGAGGCCCTCTGCCACCAATTTCCTTACCATGTGCAATCTCCTGTCACCTGTCCCGGGCTGCGACCGCTATGCGGTTGTCAGCCTGCCGCAAAAGGCTTAATTGAGGGAGACAGCGTCCGTCAGGGGGAAAAATCCGATGCGCGACCTCAAGATCCCGGATCAGCGCCATCCCGAGAAGGCGCATCGCCCGGATCAGGAGCAGCCGAAGAAACCCTCCTGGATCCGCGTCAAGGCGCCGACCTCGCAGGGCTACAAGGACACCCGCGACATCCTGAAGGCCAACCGGCTGGTGACGGTCTGCGAGGAGGCCGGCTGCCCCAATGTCGGCGAATGCTGGAGCGCGGGCCACGCCACCATGATGATCATGGGCGAGATCTGCACCCGCGGATGCAGCTTCTGCAACGTGGCGACCGGCAAGCCCGACGCGCTCGACGCCTTCGAGCCGGGCAGGGTCGCCCATGCGGTGCAGAAGCTGGGGCTGAACCATGTCGTCATCACCTCGGTCGACCGCGACGATCTGGCCGATGGCGGGGCGGAGCATTTCGCCCAGACCATCCGCGCCGTCCGCCACCGCTCGCCCGGCACCACGATCGAGATCCTGACGCCGGATTTCCTGAAATGCGCCCCCGAGGTGCTGGAGGTGGTGGTCGCGGCCAAGCCCGACGTGTTCAACCACAATCTCGAAACCGTGCCCGGCCTCTATCCGACGGTGCGCCCCGGCGCGCGCTATTTCCATTCGCTGCGCCTGCTGCAACGGGTGAAGGAACTCGACCCGACGATCTTCACCAAATCCGGCATCATGGTCGGCCTCGGCGAGGATGCGCAGGGGGTGCGGCAGGTGATGGACGACATGCGCGCCGCCGATGTGGATTTCCTGACCATCGGGCAATATCTGCAACCGACCTCGAAACACCACCGGGTCGACCGTTTCGTCACGCCCGAGGAATTCGCCTCCTACGAGAAGGCGGCCTATGGCAAGGGTTTCCTGATGGTCTCGGCCACGCCGCTCACCCGGTCGAGCTATCACGCCGGCGACGATTTCGCCCGGCTGCGCGCGGCGCGGCTGGCGAAGCTGGGCGCCTGAGCCGCCCGACCGGCGGCGCGGGAAAAAGGGGGCTCGCGCCCCCTTTGTCTTTCGCGGGAATGCCCCGGCCTATTCCAGATCGCCCCGGGCGTTGATGCGGGTCTTGCCGCCGAGCCAGGGATGCAGCGCCGCCGGCAGATCGACCGAGCCGTCCGCCTGCTGGCCGTTCTCCAGCACCGCGATCAGCGCCCGGCCCACGGCGAGGCCGGAGCCGTTCAGGGTATGGACGTAATCCGGCTTGCCGCCGCCCGCCGGGCGGAAGCGCGCGTTCATCCGCCGCGCCTGGAAATCGCCGCAGACCGAGACCGAGGAGATCTCGCGATAGGTGTTCTGGCCCGGCAGCCAGACCTCGAGGTCATGGGTCTTGCGCGCGCCGAAGCCCATGTCGCCGGTGCAGAGCACGATGGTGCGATAGGGCAGGCCGAGCTTTTCGAGGATCGCCTCGGCGCAGCGGGTCATGCGGTCGTGTTCGGCGAGGCTGGTCTCGGGCGTGGTGATCGACACCATCTCGACCTTCTCGAACTGGTGCTGGCGCAGCATCCCGGTGGTGTCCTTGCCGGCCGATCCGGCCTCGGAGCGGAAGCACTGGGTATGGGCGGTCATGCGGATCGGCAGCGCGGCCTCGTCGAGGATCTCGCCCGCCACGGTATTGGTCAGCGTCACCTCGGAGGTCGGCACCAGCCACCAGCCATTGGTGGTCTGATAGCTGTCCTCGGCGAATTTCGGCAATTGGTTGGTGCCGTACATCGCCTCTTCCTTGACGAGGACCGGGGTCCAGGTCTCGGTCAGCCCGTGTTCGGCGACATGGGTGTCGAGCATGAACTGCGCCAGCGCCCGATGCACCCGGATCACCGCGCCGCGCAGCACCACGAAGCGCGAGCCGGAGAGTTTCGCGGCGGTGGCGAAATCCATGCCGGGCTTCACGCCGGCGATCTCGAAATGCTCCTTCGGCGCGAAGTCGAAGCTGCGCGGCGTGCCCCAGCGGCGGATCTCCACATTGTCGGCCTCGTCGCGGCCCTCGGGCACGTCGGGCAGCGGGCTGTTCGGGATGCGCATCAGCATGTCGCGCAGCTCGGCGTCGCGCGCGTTGGCCTGCGCGTTCATCTCGGCCACCTCGGCCTTCTTCTCGGCCACCAGCGCGCGCAGCCGCTCGAACTCCGCATCGTCGCCGCGCGCCTTGGCCGCGCCGACCTCCTTGGAAGCGGCGTTCTGCGCCGCCTGCGCGGTTTCGGCGGCGTGGATCAGCGCGCGCCGCGCCTCGTCCAGCGCCAGCAGATCCGGCGACATGGGCGACAGGCCGCGGCGCGCCAGATCGGCGTCGAACTGGCTGGGATTGTCGCGGATGGCGCGGATGTCGTGCATGGCTTCACCTCGGAGATTGCGGCTCGCCCCCATATGCAACATCGCCCGCCCCGGGAAAAGCGGAAAGGCTGGTCCTTGCGCCGCCGCCGCTCTCGCTTATGTGCAGACCGGCCCCCCGCGCCGCCGCCTTGCCTTGGCAAGGGTCCGCCTATAGGGTGCGCCACCGAAAACGCGGCGGGGTCCTCCCCGGCCGGAGATCGGGCCGAGGGCCCGACACAACGAGAAGGACGACCGATGTTCGCAACCCCCGCTTTCGCGCAGGCCGCCGGTGCCGGTGGCGCCGCCTCCGCCTTCACCAGCTTCGTGCCGCTGATCCTGATCTTCGCCATCATGTATTTCCTGCTGATCCGTCCGCAGCAGAAGAAGATGAAGGACCACAAGGCCATGGTCGAGCAACTGCGGCGCGGCGACCAGGTGCTGACCCAGGGCGGCATCATCGGCAAGGTGGTCAAGGCGCATGACGACGGCGTGCTGGAGGTCGAGATCGCGCAGGGCGTGGTGGTCAAGACCCCGCGCCACACCATCGCGCAGGTGATGAACAAGACCGAACCGGCCGCCTGAGCCTTCGCCTCCTCCTTCGCCGGGGCCTGCCGCGCGGCCGGCCCCCGCCCCCACGATACGGAAAGCCGCCATGACCGGAACCCCGCTGTGGAAAAGCGTGCTGATCTGGGTGTTCGTCGCCCTCGGCATCGTCTTTGCCGCGCCGAACCTGTTCTACGACAGGGTCGAGAGACACAATGACGCCGTAGCGGCGATCGCGGCGGCCGGGGGCGTCGCCACGCCGGAACAGGCGGCGGACCGTGCGCTCTGGCCGGACTGGATGCCGTCGAGCCTGGTGCCGCTCGGCCTCGACCTGCGCGGGGGGGCGCATCTGCTGGCCGAGGTGAAGGTGGCCGATGTCTACGCCGCCCGCATCGACGCCATGTGGCCCGAGGTGCGCGACGCGCTGCGCGACGTGCGCGATCAGGTGGGCAATGTGCGCCGCCAGCCCTCGGTGCCGGGCGTGCTGCGCGTCGCCATCTCCAACCCCGACGGCATGGCGGTGGCGCTGGAGAAGGTGCGCGCGCTGGCGACGCCGGTGGTCAGCCTGACCGGCATCGGCCAGAACGACATCGAGGTCACCCGGGACGGCGGCGACATCGTGGTGCAGCTTTCCGAAGCCGAACGCACCGCCACCGACGGCCGCACCATCCAGCAGAGCCTGGAGATCATCCGCCGCCGGGTCGACGAGGTGGGCACGCGCGAGCCCACCATCCAGCGCCAGGGCGAGGACCGCATCCTGATCCAGGTGCCCGGCATCGGCTCGGCCGCCGAGCTGAAATCGCTGATCGGCACCACGGCGAAGCTGACCTTCCATCCCGTCGTCAACGTGACGCAGGATGCCGGCGCCAATCCCGGCGCGCGCAACCTGCTCCTGCCCGCCATGAGCGAGAAGGGCGTCTATTACATCGTCGAGCAGACCCCGGTCGTCACCGGCGAGGAGCTGACCAACGCCCAGCCCGCCTTCGACCAGAACGGCCGCCCGGCGGTGGAGTTCCAGTTCGACGCCACCGGCGCGCGCAAGTTCGGCGATTACACCGCCAACAATATCGGCAAGCCCTTCGCCATCGTGCTGGACGAGGAGGTGATCTCGGCCCCGGTGATCCAGAGCCATATCCCCGGCGGGCGCGGCATCATCACCGGCAATTTCACCGTCGAGGAAAGCACCGAGCTCGCCGTGCTGCTGCGCGCCGGCGCCCTGCCGGCCGAGATGACCTTCCTCGAGGAGCGCACCATCGGCCCGGAACTCGGGCAGGACAGCATCGACGCCGGCCAGATGGCGGCGCTGGTCGGCGCGGGCCTCGTCGCGGTCTACATGATCGCGAGCTACGGGCTGTTCGGCACCTTCTCGGTGATCGCGCTGGCGATCAACATCGCCATGATGTTCGCGGTGCAATCGGTGATCGGCGCCACGCTGACGCTGCCGGGCATCGCGGGGATCGTGCTGACCATGGGCATGGCGGTCGACGCCAACGTGCTGATCTACGAGCGGATGCGCGAGGAATTGCGGGCCGGCCGCTCGCCCGCCACCGCGATCCACGAAGGCTATGACAAGGCGCTGTCCGCCATCACCGATTCGAACGTGACGGGGATGCTGACCGCGCTCATCATGTTCTTCATCGGCTCCGGCCCGGTGCGCGGCTTCGCGGTGACCACCACGATCGGCATCGTCACCTCGATGTTCACCGCCGTCTATGTGACGCGGGCGATCATCGGCCTCTATATCGGGTGGCGCCGCCCGAAAACCATCATCGTGTGAGGGCAGGGAACATGGCTTTCCGTCTGAGACTGGTTCCGACCCATACCAATATCGACTTCTTCCGGTGGCAATGGCTGACCTTCGGCGCCTCGGTGGTGCTGGTGGTGCTGTCGCTCCTGTCGGTCGCGGTGTTCGGGCTGAATTTCGGCGTCGATTTCAAGGGCGGCACCACGATCCGCGCCGAGAGCAGCCAGGATGTCGACATCGGCGAATACCGGCAGGCGCTGGAAAGCCTCGGCCTCGGCGAGGTGTCGATCACCGAGGTGTTCGATCCGTCCTTCCGCCCCGACCAGCATGTGAAGATGCTGCGCGTGGCGCCGCAGGACGGCTATGAGGCGGTGACGCCCGAGGTCATCGACCAGATCGAGGCGACGCTGAAACAGGTCGACGCGGCGGTGACCTTCCCTTCGGTGGAATCGGTGGGCCCCAAGGTCTCCAGCGAACTGATCTGGAAGGCGCTGATGGCGGTGGGGGCGGCCTCGCTCGGGATCTGGATCTATGTCTGGCTGCGCTTCGAATGGCAGTTCGCGGTGGGCTGCGTCGCGGCGCTGGTGCATGACGTGATCGTCACCATCGGCGTGTTCTCGTTCTTCCAGTTGAAGTTCGACCTCACCATCGTCGCGGCGCTGCTGACCATCCTCGGCTATTCGGTGAACGACACGGTGGTGATCTTCGACCGATTGCGCGAGAACCTGCCGAAATACAAGGCGATGCCGCTGCGCGAGCTGATGAACCTGACCACCAACGAGACGCTCTCGCGCACCATCATGACGATGACGACGACGGCGCTGGCGCTGCTCGCGCTCATCATCTTCGGCGGCGACGTGATCCGGGGCTTCGTCTTCGCCATGTTCTTCGGCGTGTTCATCGGCTGCTATTCGACGCTCTATGTGGCGAAGAACATCGTGCTGATGCTGGGGCTGGACCGCAGCGACAAGCCGAAGAAGGAACGGCGCAAGGCCGATCACGAATTCGCCAATATCGACGCCTGAGGCCCCGATGCGGCTGACCGAGATCAGCTTCGGCGAGGCGAAACCGGTGGAGAGCTACGGCCCCGGCTTCTTCCGGCTGGACGGAAGGGTGCTGCGCGGCCCCACGATCATCACGCCCTGGGATGCCGGCCCCTGGGGCGGGCTGGAGGACGTGGCGGCGCTGCTGTCGCTGGCGGGGCGGGTCGATGTGCTGTTCCTCGGCATGGGGGCGGAGATCGCCCCGGCGCCGGGGGGCTTGCGCGCCCGGCTGGAGGCGGCGGGGATCGGGGTCGAGGTCATGGCCTCGCCCACCGCCTGCCGCACCTACAACGTGCTCCTGAGCGAGGGGCGGCGCATCGCGCTGGCCGTGCTGCCGGTCTGAGGGCGGCGGGCCGCGGAGGGGGGCTTCGCCCCCCGGCTGCGCCTCCCCCCAGGATATTTTCAGACAGAAAATGGGGGGAGGGCGCGCGCGGTTCAGGCGTGGCGCCCGCCGGGGAAGAGTTTGCGCACGATCACGAAGAAGGCGGGGACCATGAAGATGCCGATCACCGCCGAGGAGGTCATGCCGCCCAGCACGCCGATGCCGATGGCGCGCTGCGCCATGGCGCCGGCGCCGGTGGCGATGGCGAGGGGCAGCACGCCCAGCATGAAGGCGAAGGTGGTCATCAGGATCGGGCGCAGCCGCTGGCGCGCGGCGGTGGCGGCGGCCTCGGCGAGGCCCATGCCGCGCTCGTGCAGGCTTTGCGCGAATTCCACGATCAGGATGGCGTTCCGTGCCGCGAGGCCGATGGTGGTGAGCAGGCCGACCTTGAAATAGACATCGTTCGACTGGCCGAAGAGCAGCGCGAAGCCGAGCGCGCCGAGGATGCCGACCGGCACCGAGAGCATCACCGCGAAGGGCACCGTCCAGCTTTCGTAAAGCGCCGCGAGGCAGAGGAACACCACCAGCGCCGAGAGCGCGAAGAGCATCGGCGCCTGGTTGCCCGACAGCCGCTCCTGATAGGAGAGCCCGGTCCAGGCCACGCCGTAGCCGCCGCCGATGCCGGAAACCAGATCCTCCATCACCTCCATCGCCTGACCGGAACTGGTGCCGGTATTGGGCGCGCCGGAGAGCTCGATGGCGCGGGCGCCGCCGTAGCGGTCGAGCGAGGGCGAGGTCTCGTCCCATTCCTGCGTCATGAAGGCGGCGAAGGGCACCATCTCGCCGGCCTTGTTGCGGGCGAACCAGCCGTCGATCTGTTCGGGCTGCATCCGCCAGGCGGCCTCGCCCTGCACGATGACCGGGCGCAGCTCGGTGCCGAGCGGGAAGTCGTTCACCTCGCGGCCCGAGAAGATCACCGCCAGCATGCTGTTCACCTCGGAGAGGCTGAGCCCCATGGCGCGGGCCTTCTGCTGGTCGATGTCGAGCCGGAGCGCCGGGCGGAACGTCACCTCATGGCCGCGGAACGAGCCGGTGCGGCCATCCGCCGTGGCGCGGTTCACCAGCTCCACCGCGGTGTCCTGAAGCGCGCCCTGGCCGTTGCCGGCCTGGTCGAGCAGGTAGAAGGTGAAGCCCGAGGAATTGCCGAGCCCCTGGATCGCCGGCGGCTGGGTGAAGACGATGCGGCCGGCGCGGTGGTTGCCGAAGCGGGCATTGGCGGCCTGGGCGAAGGCGGCGGCGGTCATGCCGGCGGGACGCTCGTCGAACGGGTTCAGCTTCACGAAGAGCATCGCCGCGTTCTGCCCGCCGCCGCCGAAGGAGAAGCCGAGCGCGCCGAAGGCGGAGGCGACGGTCCCGCCCTGTTCCTCCAGCAGCCAGTGCTCCACCTCTTCCAGCACGGCGCGGGTCTGCGCGGTGGTGGAGCCTTCGGAGAGCCGGATCTGCGCCATCAGCACGCCCTGATCCTCCTGCGGCAGGAAGGAGGTCGGCAGGTGCTGGTAAAGCCAGAAGGCGCCGCCGCCGATCCCGGCCAGCAGCACGATCATGCGGAAAGGCCGCAGCAGGCTGCGCCGCACCGCCGCCGCATAGCCGTCCGTCGCCCCGGCGAGGCCGCGGTTGAACCAGCGCGCCGGCGCGATGCCGCCGTCATGCGCGCGGGGGCGCAGCAGGCTCGCGCACATCGCCGGCGTCAGGATCAGCGCCACGGCGAGCGAGAGCATCATCGCCGAGATGATGGTGACCGAGAACTGCCGGTAGATCACCCCGGTGGAGCCCGACATGAAGGCCATCGGCAGGAACACCGCCGAGAGGACCAGCGCGATGCCGACCAGCGCCGGGGTGATCTGGTGCATGGATTTGGAGGTGGCGGCGCGGGCGTCCAGCCCCTCTTCCTCCATCACCCGCTCGACATTCTCCACCACCACGATGGCGTCGTCGACCAGCAGGCCGATGGCCAGAACCAGCGCGAACATGGTCAGCGTGTTGATGGTCAGCCCGGCGGCGGCGAGGATGCCGAAGGTGCCGAGCAGCACCACCGGCACGGCGATGGTCGGGATGATGGTGGCGCGCCAGCTTTGCAGGAAGACCAGGATCACCAGGAAGACCAGCGCCACCGCCTCGGCCAGCGTGTGATAGACCTTCTCGATGGAGGATTCGACGAAGGGCGAGGTGTCGTAGGGATAGACCACCTCCACCCCTTCGGGCAGGGCGGCGCTGACCCGGGTCAGCGTCTCGCGCACCCGCTCGGCGGTATCGACCGCATTGGCGCCGGTGGCGAGGTTGATGCCGAAGCCGGTCGCCGGCATCCCGTTGAAGCGCGAGGTGGAGCCGTAGGTCTCCTGCCCGATCTCGATGCGGGCCACGTCGCCCAGAAACACGGTGGAGCCTTCCTCGGTGGTGCGCAGGATGATCCGCTCGAACTCGTCCACCGTGGCGAGCTGCGATTGCGCGGTGAGCGCGACGGTGAGTTGCTGGCCCGGCACGACCGGCTGGCTGCCCAGGCTGCCGACGGTCACGGTGGAGTTCTGCTCCGACACGGCGGAGGTCACATCCGCCGTCGTCACCTGATACTGCGCCATCTTCAGCGGATCGAGCCAGATCCGCATCGCATAGCCCGAGCCGAAGGCGTTGATCGAGCCCACGCCCTCGGTGCGCAGCACCGCGTCCTCGACGATCTGGTCCTTGATGTCCGACAGTTGCAGCGAGCTGTAGGTGCCGTCGCGCGACACCAGCGCCGCCACCATCAGGATGGAGCTGGAGGATCGGGTGACGCTGAGCCCGCGCTGGGTCACCGTGTCGGGCAGGCCGTTCTGGATCAGTTGCAGCTTGTTCTGCACCTGGATCTGCGCCATGTCCGCATCCACATCGTCGCCGAAGGTCAGCGTCACGGTGGAGCGCCCCGAGGCCGAGGACGAGGAGGTCATGTAGAGCAGACCGTCGAGCCCGGTCAGCCCGTCCTCGATCACGGTGGTCACCGAATTCTCGATGGTCTCGGCCGAGGCGCCGGGATAGCTCGCCTGGATGCGCACCGTGGTCGGCGCGATGTCGGGATATTGCGAGATCGGCAGGGTGGTCAGGCCCCAGGCGCCGGCCAGCATGGTGATGATCGCCAGGACCCAGGCGAAGACCGGGCGGTTGATGAAGAACTCGGCCATGGCTCACTCCGCCTTCGCGTCGCGCACCACGCCTTCGCCGTCGATGGTCACCGGCACCGGCTCCACCGCGTCGCCCGCCTTCAGATTGGTCAATCCGTCGACGATCAGCCGCTCGCCGGTCTCGAGGCCGGCGGTCACCATCCAGGCGTTGTCATGGCTGCCGATCGACTGGAAGCGGCGCTGTTCGGCGGTGTTCGCCTCGGTGGCGATCCAGGCGGTCAGCATGCCGTCGCGGCCCCGCGTGGTGGCGCGCTGCGGCACCAGGAACGCCTCGACGGTGCCCAGCACCACCTCGCCGCGCAGGAACATGCCGGGCAGGATGCGCCGGTCGGGATTGTCGAAGCGGAAGCGGACATCCTGCGTGCCGGTGGAGGGCGAGACGGTGACGGAGGGGGCGACCAGCGTGCCGCCGCTGGCATGGGTCTGGCCGTTCTCCAGCGTCAGCGTGACCTCCAGCGTCTCGTTCGGCTTCAGCTCGCCGCGGTCGATCTGGTCCTGGATCGACAGGATCCGGGCCGAGGGTTCGAACATGTCGACATAGATCGGGTCGAGCCGGGTCACCGTCACCACCGCGTCGGCCTGGTTGGCGGTGACCAGATCGCCGACCGAGACGGCGGGCAGGCCCGCGATCCCCTCGATGGGGCTGGTGACCTCGGTCCAGGAAAGCTCGGTCTCGGCGATCTTCAGCGCGGCGCGGGCGCCTTGCAGATCGGCGCGGGCCGAGGCGGCGGCGGCCTCGGTGCTTTCCACCGTGGCCCGGGTGGAGCCCGAGCCCTCCAGCCGCCGGGCGCGCTCCAGCGCGGCCTCCGCCACCGGCAGCGCGGCCTCGGCGCGCGCCACCGCGGCGCGGGCGCTTTCCACCGCCGCCTCGTATTGCGTCCGGTCCAGCCGGATCAGCGGCATGCCGGGGCGGATCGGCTGGCCGGGAGCGTAGACGATCTCGGTCACGATGCCGCCGACGCGCGGGCGCACCTCGGCCTGTTCATAGGCGACGGCCCGGCCCGGCAGGGTGGAGGCGCGTTTCACCGGCTGCGGCCGCATCTCGACCACCCCCACCTGCACCGGGCCTTTCGGCCCGCCGCCGGGCGCCTGCTGCGCAAGGATCGGACCGGCGAGGGCGAGAGCGGCCGCGACTGTGGCAAGGCCGCGCATGGCGAATGGCATCATCTGTCTTTCCTGTGGCCGCGGTGTCCCGCCGGTTTTCGCGCGATGCTAGGGCCGGGGGGCGGGTTCGGCAACCCGGCCCGTCTCCTACGCCGGCGGGCGGCGCTTCCGTCGCTCAGATCCCGATCATCCGGCGAATATCCTGCGGCGTGGCGCCCTCCGCGCGGTATTTCGCCAGCGCGCGGGCGTCGTCGCGCTTGGCGAGGCGCTTGCCCTCGGCGTCGCGGATCAGCCGGTGATGGTGATAGGCCGGTGTCGGCAGGCCGAGCAGGCGTTGCAGCAGGACATGGATCGCCGTCGCCTCGAAGAGATCGAGGCCGCGCACCACTTCGGTGATCCCCTGCGCCGCGTCATCCACCACCACCGCGAGGTGATAGGAGGTGCCGATGTCGCGCCGGGCCAGCACGATGTCTCCCACGTTTTCAATGAGGTAGCGCGCCGGTTTCACCTGCCGTCCCTTATGGTCCGGCCCGGTTTCCTCGAACTCCGGCGGGCCGGCCAGCGCCAGCGCCCGGCGCATGTCGAGCCGGATCGCCGCCCCCTCGGCCGGCAGATGGCGCCCCCGGCAGGTGCCGGGATAGACCGGCCCGTCGGGGCCGACCGGGATGGCCCCCTCCTGCGGCGCCGAGAGCGCGGCGCGGATGTCGGCGCGGGTGCAAGCGCAGGGATAGGTGACGCCGATTTCCTCAAGCCGGTCAAGCGCCTCGGCGTAGATGTTCAATCGTTCCGACTGCCGCAGAACCGGCTCCGGCCAGCGCAGCCCCAGCCAGCGCAGGTCGTCGTATATCGCGGCCTCGTAGTCCGGGCGGCAGCGCGCCCGGTCGATGTCCTCGATCCGCAGAAGGAAGGTGCCGCCCTTGGCGCGCTCCCACGCGGTCAGCGCGGAAAAGGCATGGCCGAGATGCAGCGGCCCGGTGGGCGATGGGGCGAAGCGGGTTACTGCGCCAGCCATCGGGTGAAGGCGTCCTTCGCCCGGTCGGTATAGGCCTTGTAGCGATCCTTCCGGCCCCGGCGGCCGCCCTTGGCGTCGATCGGCGGGAAGAGGCCGAAATTCACGTTCATCGGCTGGAAGGTCTTCGCCTCGGCCCCGCCGGTGATATGGGTGACCAGCGCGCCCATCGCGGTTTCGGGCGGCGGCGGCGCGAGGTCGCGGCCGAGGATCTCCGCCGCCGCCATCCGCCCGGCGAGCAGCCCCATCGCGGCGCTTTCCACATAGCCCTCGACCCCGGTCACCTGACCGGCGAAGCGGATATTCGGCCGCGAGCGCAGCCGCATCCGGTCGTCGAGCAGCGTCGGCGAATTGATGAAGGTGTTGCGGTGGATGCCGCCCAGTCGGGCGAAGGCCGCATTCTCCAGCCCCGGAATCATCCTGAAAACAGCGGTTTGCGCGCCGTATTTCATCTTGGTCTGGAAACCCACGATATTATAGAGCGTGCCCAGGCTGTTGTCGCGCCGCAACTGCACCACGGCATAGGCCTTCTCTTCCGGCTTGTGGGCGTTGGTCAGCCCGACCGGCTTCATCGGTCCGTGGCGCAGCGTCTCGCGGCCGCGTTCGGCCATGACCTCGATGGGCAGGCAGCCGTCGAAATAACCGGCGGTCTCGCCCTCGCGGAACTCGGCCTTCTCGGCGGCGAGCAGCGCGTCGATGAAGGCCTCGTATTGCGGCTTCGTCATCGGGCAATTGATATAGGCGGTGCGCTCCGCCTCGGTCTCGCCCTTGTCGTAGCGGCTCTGCCGCCAGGCCACCGACATGTCGATGCTCTCGGCATGGACGATGGGGGCGATGGCGTCGAAGAAGGCGAGGCTCTCGGCCCCGGTCTCGGCCCGGATGCTCTCGGCCAGCGCGCCGGAGGTCAAGGGCCCGGTCGCCACGATCCACCGCCCGTCGCGCGGCAGCTCCGCCACCTCGCCCGGCGCGACCGAGATCAGCGGATGCGCCCGGAGCCGCGCCGTCACCGCCGCCGCGAAAGCCTCGCGGTCCACCGCCAGCGCGCCGCCGGCCGGCAGGCGATGCGCCCGCGCCATCTCCATGATCAATCCGCCCGCCGCCCCCATCTCCCAATGCAGGAGGCCGACCGCGTTCCGCTCGTCATCGTCCGAGCGGAAGGAGTTCGAACAGACCATCTCGGCGAAATCGCCGCTGCGATGGGCGAAGGTGCCGATCTGGGGCCGCATCTCGTGCAGCACCACCGGAACGCCCAGTTCCGCCGCCTGCCAGGCCGCTTCCGATCCGGCCATGCCGCCGCCGATGATATGGAGTGTGTCGCGCATGGGCCGTGGGATAGACCCATGCGCCCCTCAGATCAAGGCGATGCGTTCCCGCTGCGCCGGATCGGGATAGGGGCGGTAGAGGCCCACCCGCACCTCGGCGATCATCTGGTGCATCTGGTCGTAGCGCCGCGCCGCCGCCTCGTCCGCCGCGGCGAGCGCCGAAAAGGCGGTATCGAGCGCCGCCAGATCGGGCAATTCGATCTCCAGCAGGAAATCGGTATGCCCGCCGGAGCCCAGCCCGAACTTGCGCCGCAGCAGCCGCCAGCCGGAAACCAGCCCCTGCGCCTTGAGATAGGCCATCCAGCTTTCCACCGCGGCGGCGAAGGGCAGCGCCCGCGCCTCGGATTTCAGTTCGATCAGGCAGTGATAGAGGTTCATCATCGCCTCCTTTCCCGGAGGCATCAGAACCCGACTCGCCTTGCCAAACGGTTAAGGCCGGGGCGCTGCCCCGGCCTTTTTCACGCCTCGTCGCCCTGATCGGCCACCCTTGCGACCGAGACCACCTCTTCGTCGCCGCCGGTGTTGAACACCCGCACCCCGCCGGCCGAGCGCGACCGGAAGCTGACCTGATCCACCGGCACCCGGATCGACTGGCCGGTCGAGGTGGCGAGCATGATCTGGTCGGACAGATCCACCGGGAAAGTTGCGACGATCCGCCCGCCGCGCGGCCCCGGCGAGATCGCCTTGACGCCGATGCCGCCGCGCCCGCGCACCGGATAATCGTGGCTGGAGCTGAGCTTGCCCGAACCGCCCGCCGTGATGGTGAGGATCAGCTCCTCCGCCGCCGACATCTCGGCATAGCGCTCGGTCGAGAGCTGGCCGGCGGCCACATTGTCCTCGTCGTCCTCGGCGCCCTCGTCCTCGGTCACGCCGGCCATCAGGCGGCGCTGCTTGAGATAGGCGGCGCGCTCCTCGGGGCTGGCGTCGGAATGGCGGATCACCGCCATCGACACGACATGATCGCCCTCGGCCAGCTTCACCCCGCGCACGCCGGTGGAATCGCGGCCCTTGAACACCCGCACCTCGGTCGCCGGGAAGCGGATCGCGCGGCCGAGATGGGTGACCAGCATGATGTCGTCATTTTCGTCGCAGATGCGGGCGTTCACCAGGCTCACCCCCTCGGGCAGCTTCATGGCGATCTTGCCGTTGCGCATGATATTCGTGAAGTCCGACAAGGCGTTGCGGCGCACATCTCCGTCGGAGGTGGCGAAGAACACCTGCAACTTGTCCCATTCCAGTTCCGGCACGTCGATCGGCATCAGCGCCGCGATGGTGACGCCGGGCCCGATCGGCAGGATATTGACGATGGCCTTGCCGCGCGAGGTGCGGCTGCCCAGCGGCAGGCGCCAGCACTTCATCTGGTAAACCATTCCATCCGTTGTGAAAAACAGCAGATGCGTATGGGTGTTGGCGACGAAGAGCGTGGTCACCACGTCGTCTTCCTTGGTCGCCATCGAGGCCAGCCCCTTGCCGCCGCGGTTCTGGCTGCGGAACTCCATCAGCGGCGTGCGCTTGATATAGCCGCCCGAGGTGATGGTGACCACCATGTCCTCGCGCTCGATCAGGTCCTCGTCGTCCATGTCGCCGGCCCAGTCGACGATCTCGGTGCGGCGGGGGATGCCGAACAGCTCCTTCACCTCGGTCAGCTCGGTCGAGATGATGGCCATGATCCGCTCGCGCGAGGACAGGATTTCCAAGTAATCCTTGATCTTTGCGGCGAGTTCTTCAAGCTCGTCGGTGATCTCCTTCACGCCCATCGCGGTGAGGCGTTGCAGGCGCAGGTCCAGGATGGCGCGGGCCTGGATTTCCGACAGGTTGTAGGTGCCGTCCTCGTTCACGGTATGGCTCGGATCGTCGATCAGGCGGATGTAACCGGCGATGTCATGCGCCGGCCAGCGCCGGGTCATCAGCCGCTCGCGCGCCTCGGCCGGATCGGCGGAGGAGCGGATGGTCGCCACCACCTCGTCCACGTTCGACACCGCCACGGCGAGACCGCAGAGGATATGGCTGCGCTCGCGCGCCTTGCGCAGTTCATAGGCGGTGCGGCGCGCGACAACTTCCTCGCGGAAGGTCAGGAAATGGCTGAGGAAATCGCGCAGCGCCAGCGTCTCGGGCCGCCCGCCGTTCAGCGCCAGCATGTTGCAGCCGAACGAGGTTTGCAGCGGCGAGAAGCGGAAAAGCTGGTTCAGCACCACATCCGGCGTCGCGTCGCGCTTCAGCTCGATCACCACCCGCACCCCGATCCGGTCGGATTCGTCGGCGATGCCGGAGATGCCCTCCAGCTTCTTGTCGCGCACCAGTTCGGCGATCTTCTCGATCATCGTGGCCTTGTTGACCTGATAGGGGATCTCGTCCACCACGATGGCCCAGCGGTCCTTGCGGACCTCCTCGATGCGGGTTTTCGCCCGCATGATGACCGAGCCGCGCCCCTCCAGATAGGCCTTGCGGATGCCGCCGCGGCCGAGGATCTGGCCGCCGGTCGGGAAATCCGGGCCGGGGATGATCTCCATCAGCCGCTCGGTCGAGATGTCGGGATTCTCGATCATGGCGAGGCAGCCATCCACCACTTCCGACAGGTTGTGCGGCGGGATGTTGGTCGCCATGCCGACGGCGATGCCGCCCGCGCCATTGACCAGCATGTTGGGAAAGCGCGCGGGAAGGACGGTCGGCTCGCGGTCCTTGCCGTCGTAATTGTCCTGGAAATCAACGGTATCCTTGTCGATGTCGGCCAGAAGGAAGGCGGCGGGCTTGTCCATCCGCACTTCGGTATAGCGCATCGCGGCGGGCGCGTCGCCATCCATGGAGCCGAAATTCCCTTGTCCATCAAGGAGTTTCAGCGACATGCTGAAGGGCTGCGCCATCCGCACCAGCGCGTCGTAGATCGCGCTGTCGCCATGGGGGTGGTATTTCCCCATCACGTCGCCGACCGGCCGGGCCGATTTGCGATAGGCCTTGTCATGGGTGTTGCCGGTCTCGTGCATCGCGAAGAGGATGCGGCGATGCACCGGCTTCAGCCCGTCGCGCAGGTCGGGGATGGCGCGGCTCACGATCACGCTCATCGCGTAGTCGAGATAGGCCGTCTTCATCTCCTTCTCGATGGAGACATGCGGACCCGCATAGACGCTGCGCGGGGATTCTTCCGTGTTTTCCGTATCTTCCGGCTGATCGCTCACTCCGGGCCGCCTTTTCTGCTGCGGGGCTCAGACCACCCCAGATATTGTTGGCGCCACTATAAACCATCGCGGATATGGGGTGCAACCGCCCTTCGGCGCCAGGATTGGCAGCCAATCCATGCGATTGCCAACATCATGGATTCATTGACTTTTAACCTGCGGGTGCCAATCTGGAAGAACAAGAAGAAACGACGGAGGTGGACATGGAGCATGAGGAGACCGCCCTGATGCTGAAAGGCTACGGGCTCACCACGGCGGAGTTCTATTACCGGATGCCGGATTTCCGGCATGTGCTGAACAGCTTCGTCTGGCAGGATTACGATCTGGCGCCGGATTACCCGCGCCTGTTCCGCTTCATCGAATACTGGCAGGAGCAGATCGAGGGGCCGCTGCATTCGGTGCGCTTCACCCATCGCAAGCTGATCGGGCCGGGCGAATGGCGCAACATGGTGGGAGAGTTTCGCCTGCATTGAGGCAATCCCTTCGGAAGGGATTGCCGATCTCGCCGGGGTAACCCGCGGGCGGCCTCACGCCGCCTGCGAGCCCGCCGCGCGCAGGATCATGCCGAACAGGTCGCGCGGGTCGTCGGGATCGGCGATCATGTCGAGATCCTGGTAAAGCCCCGAGGCGCGCAGCCGGGAATGGACGTAGCGCAGCGCGCTGAAATCCTCGATGGCGAAGCCCACGCTGTCGAACAGGGTGATCTGGCGCGGATCGCCGCGGCCGGGCGCGCCGCCGGCGATCACCTGCCAGAGCTCGGTGACCGGATGGTCGGGGTCGAGCTGCTGGATCTCGCCCTCGATCCGGGTCTGCGGCGGGTATTCGACGAAGATCGAGGAGCGCAGCAGGATGTCGCGATGCAGCTCGGTCTTGCCGGGGCAATCGCCGCCCACCGCGTTGATATGCACCCCGGCGCCGACCATGTTGTCGGTCAGGATCGTGGCATATTGCTTGTCGGCGGTGCAGGTGGTGACGATCTGCGCGCCCTCCATCGCCTCTTCCGCCGTGCGGCAGGCGGCCAGCTTCAACCCGCGTCCGGCGAGGTTGCGGGCGCATTTCGCGGTCGCCGCCGGGTCGATGTCGTAAAGCCGCACTTCGGAGATGCCGCAGATCGCCTTGAAGGCCAGCGCCTGGAACTCGGCCTGCGCGCCATTGCCGATCATCGCCATGGTGGTGGCGCCTTTCGGCGCCAGCCATTTCGCCGCCATCGCCGAGGTCGCGGCGGTGCGCAGCGCGGTGAGGATGGTCATCTCGCTCAGCATCAGGGGATAACCCGTCGCCACATCGGCCAGAAGGCCAAAGGCCGTCACGGTTTGCAGCCCTTTCTTCATGTTGGCGGGATGGCCGTTGACATATTTGAACCCGTAGGTCTCGCCATCCGAGGTCGGCATCAGCTCGATCACGCCGACATCGGAATGGCTGGCCACGCGCGGCGTCTTGTCGAACAGCGGCCAGCGGCGGAAATCGGCCTCGATGGCATCGGCGAGTTCCACCATCATCCGCTCGATCCCGATATGAAGGACGAGGCGCATCATGTTGTCGACGCTGACGAAAGGCACGAGGGCGTTGCGGGAGGGCTGGGTCATGTTGATGTCTCAGGCGAAGGAACGGGTCGGGCGGTCGAACACCTTGCGGCCCATCAGCGAGCCGACCAGATCGACCATCAGCTTGGCGGTGCGGCCCCGGTCGTCGAGGAAGGGGTTCAGCTCCACCAGATCGAGCGAGGTGACGAGGCCGCTTTCATGCAAGAGCTCCATCACCAGATGCGCCTCGCGGAAGGTGGTGCCGCCGGGCACGGTGGTGCCGACGGCGGGCGCGATGGAGGGATCGAGGAAATCCACGTCGAGGCTGACATGCAAAAGCCCGCCGGCCGTCCGCACCTTGTCGAGGAAGCTGCGCAGCGGCGCCACGATGCCGTGTTCGTCCAGCACCCGCATGTCGTTGATCGCGATGTCATGGCGCAGCAGCGCGGCATGTTCCGCCGGATCCACCGAGCGGATGCCGTAAAGGCAGATGCGATCAGCCGGGATCGGCGCCGGGAAGGGCGGGAAGGCGTCGAACCCCTCGCGCCCGGCGATATAGGCGACGGGCGTTCCGTGAAGATTGCCCGATACGGTGCTGATCGGCGTATGGAAATCGCTATGCGCGTCGAGCCAGAGCAGGAAGAGCGGCCGCCCCAGCCGGCGCGCGTTCAGCGCGGCCCCGGCCACCGATCCCAGCGCCAGCGAATGATCGCCGCCCAGCACCACCGGCATCGCGCCCTCAGACAGCGCGTCGTCCACCTTCTCGGTCAGCGCGAGCGTCCAGCCCAGCGTCTCGGCCAGTTGATCGACCGCCGGATTGGCGCAGGTGGCGCCCTCCACCGGAACCGGGGCGAGATCGCCCCAATCCTCGACGCCATGGCCGAGATCGCGGATCGCCTGCGCTAGCCCGGCGACGCGATAGGCGGCCGGGCCCATCAGGCAGCCGGGGCGGCGCTGGCCGGAATCGACGGGGGCGCCGATGAGGATGGTGCGGGTCATGTCTGTCTCCTGTTCCGGGTCAGGCTGTCGCCATATGGCGGTGGATTCCAGTGGCGTGATGATCGGATTGCGCTATATTCCGCGCAAAGCGATGGGAGTTTTTCTCGAAATGGACGAATCCGACCTGCGGCTGATCGCCGAGCTGCGCCGCGACGGCCGCGCCGCGCTGTCTGAGCTGGCGGAGCGGTTGGGGCTCAGCCGCGCCACGGTGCGGGCGCGGATGGAGCGACTGGCGGCGCGGGGCGAGATCGCCGGTTTCACCGTGCTCACCCGCGCCGATGTGACGGCGGCGCCGGTGCGCGGGCTGATGATGATCGGCATCGAGGGGCGCGGCGGCGAGAAGATCATGGCGCGGCTCTCCGGTATTCCGGCGGTGATGGCGGTGCATTCGACCAATGGCAAATGGGATCTGATCGTGGAGCTTGCCACCCAGACCCTGCTGGAGCTCGACGGGGTGATCCACCGCATCCGCGACATGGAGGGGGTGGTGACCTCGGAAACCAATCTGCTGCTCTCCACCCGCAAGGCCGGGCGGCGCTGATCACTCGGCCGGCGGCACCGCCTTCAGATAGACGGCGACGGCCTGCCGGTCGGTTTCCGGCAGGCGGCTCATGTTCTCGACCACATGCGCCATATGGCCGCCGGCGCTGTCGTAATCCGGGGTGAAGCCGGTGGTGAGGTATTCGACGATCTCGGCCTCGCTCCAGCCGAGTTTCGTGGGCGTGATATTGGGGATGCGGCCTTGCCCCGCCGGGTTCGGGCCGCCGGCGAGCCAGCGCGCCCGTTCCGGCCCGCCGAGGGCGTTGCGCGGGGTGTGGCATTCGCCGCAATGCGCCAGCGCCTCGGCGATGTAGCGGCCGCGCGTCTGGTCCGGCGTCAGGTTGCCGGTCAGCACCCAGTCGTCGCGGAAGAACAGCAGCTTCCAGCCGCCGAGGCTGCGGCGAATGTTGAAGGGAAACCCAACCTCATGCGGTTGGTTCGGCGTGGCGTCGGGCGGCAATCCGTCCATGAAGGCCTTGAGATCGGCCACGTCCTGCATCTCCATCCTCACGAAGGAGGTATAGGGGAAGGCGGGGTAATAATGCTGCCCCTCGGGCGAGACGCCGCGCAGCACGGCATCGGCGAATTGTGCCAGCGTCCAGCCGCCGATCCCGGCCTCGGAGGGCGAGATATTGGGCGCCTTGAAGGTGCCGAAGGGCGAGGGGAAGGCCTGCCCGCCGGAGAGCAGCAGTTGCGCCTCGCCCGTCGCCCCCGGCGCCATGTGGCAAGAGGCGCAGCCGGCGGCGTGGAATACCTGCTCGCCATGGGCGGGATCGCCGGTCAGCCCGGCCGTAGCACCTTCGGGCAGCGGGTCGGGCGCGGTCAGCCACCAGCCGGCAGCGGCGGCGAGGGCGGCAAGCAGGGCAAGGCTGGGCAAAAGGCGCATGGGCGGCTCCTCCGGCTGGCTGAGGCCCATGGTGGCACGGATCGCCGCAGGGTGCAAATCACGGAAGGCGCGGGATTTTCTGCACGGTGAGCCAGTCGGGCCAGCCCCAGAGCCATTCGATCGTGCCGATCGCGATGCAGGCGGCGATGATGCCGACCACCAGCTTCACCCGCTGCGGCGAGGGCGGGTGGCGCGCCCAGCGGGCCATGCGCAAGAGCCAGGTCATCGGGCAATCTCCTTCGCCAATGCGTGCCAAGGGTGGGGGTCGAATGTGGCGCGCGCAAGGCCCGAGGGCGAGGGCAGCGCCCAGAGGCCGATGCCGGGCAGGCGCGGGTCCGGCGCCAGCGCGCCGGGGCCGAGGCGCGGTTGGCCGAGGGCAAGGCGGGCGGCGGTCAGGCTGGTGAAGGCGAGATGGCGCGGGCGGGCGAGAGTGATGCGCGCGAACAATCCTTCGGGATCAAAGGCTTCTCGCGGGATCTGCGCATCCGGCCCGAAGGCGGTCTTGCACAGATCGGTCAGGCCGATGCCGAGGCCGGGCAGCAGGTGATCCTCTTCCGGTTTGAACAGGCGGGGCGTCAGGCCGGTCTCGTGCAGCATCGGCCAGAAGCGGTTGCCGGGCCCGGCATAGTAATGCCCGCGCCGGGCCGAGGCGGTGCCGGCCGCCGTGCCGCAGAACACCAGCCTGAGGCCGGGCGGCAGCCTGTCGGGCAGCACGCTCACCCGGTGAACCGGACCTTGCCGATGAAGGGCAGGTTGCGGTTCCTTTGCGCGAAGTCGATGCCGTAACCCACGACGAATTCATCGGGAATCTCGAATCCGGTCCAGGTGGCGCGGATGTCGACCTCGCGGCGCGACGGCTTGTCGAGCAGGGCGCAGATCTCCAGCCGCTTCGGCTCGCGGCTGAGCAGCAGGCGCTTCACATGCGACAGCGTGAAGCCGGTATCCACGATGTCCTCCACCACCAGCACGTCGCGCCCGGCGATCTCGCCGCGCAGATCCTTCAGGATGCGCACCTCGCGGCTCGATTCCATGGCGTTGCCGTAGGACGAGGCTTCGAGGAAATCGACCTCGACCGGCAGGTCGATCTCGCGCACCAGATCGGCGATGAAGACGAAGGAGCCGCGCAGCAGGCCCACCACCACCAGCTTGTCGGTGCCGCGATAGTGATCGGTGATCTCGCGCGCCAGCGCCTCGACCCGCGCCGCGATGGCCTTGGCGGAGATCATCTGGTCGATCACATAAGGTCTCTGCGGCATGGGCACCCCTTGATTTCCCTTCTGTCATTTTCTACCGGGGGAAAGCCGCTGCGGAAAGGGCCAACATGCCGACCCATCACGAGAAACGCATCCTGCCTTACAAGGCGCAGCAGATGTATGACCTCGTGGCGGATGTCGGCTCCTATCCGAAATTCCTGCCTTGGACGGCGGCGGCGCGCATCCGCTCGCGCCGGCCCATCGAAGGGGGCGAGGTGATGGAGGCCGATCTGGTGATCAGCTTCAAGGTGTTCCGCGAACGCTTCGGCAGCCGGGTGACGCTATGGCCGGAGCGGATGAGGATCGACACGGAATACCTTGACGGACCGTTCAAATATCTGAAAAGCGGCTGGCAGTTCCGCGATGCGGAGGGCGGTTGCGAGGTCGAGTTCTTTGTTGATTTCGAGTTCCGCAACGCCATCCTGCAAGGCATCATCGGCGTGGTGTTCAACGAGGCGATGCACCGCATCGTGCGCGCCTTCGAGGCCCGCGCGAAAGAGCTTTACGGCGCGGCTTGACGCAGGGCGGCGAGGATCAGCGTCAGCGCGTGGTCGCGGGTGGCGGCGCGCACCCGGTCGCGCCCCAGGGTGCCGAATTCCACGGTCTCGGTGACGGTCGCGCCGCCCCGGCGGGCGAGGCCGAAGCAGACCCGCCCCTCCGGCTTGAACTCCGATCCGCCCGGGCCGGCGATGCCGGTGACCGAGATGGCGAGGCCGGCCCGCGAATGGGCCAGCGCGCCCTCGGCCATCTCGCGCGCCACCTCCTCCGACACCGCGCCATAGGCGGCGAGGGTCTCGGCCCGCACGCCCAGCATGTCCTGCTTGGCGGCGTTGGAATAGGTGACGAAGCCCCTGTCGAACACGTCGGACGAGCCCGGCAGGTCGGTCAGCGCGGCGGCGACCATTCCGGCGGTACAGCTTTCCGCCGTTGCCAGCAGGATCGAGCTTCGCCGCGCAAGCCCAAGGATTTCCTCGCGTATCATAGTCTCGGCTCGACCAGTCCGTGATAGAGCCCGGCCAGCACCACCGACAGGAGACCGGCGAAAAGCCCCGCCCAGAGATCGTCCAGCATCACGCCCTTCGCATCGCCGCGCCGGTCGGCCCGGCCGACCAGCCAGGGCTTCCAGATGTCGAGCAGCCGGAACAGCAGGAAGGGCGCCACATAGCCCGGCCAGGCGTCGAGGATCGACACGCCATGGCGCCAGAGCGGGATCGCGGTGAAGCAGAGCGCCAGCCATTGCCCCGCCACCTCGTCGATCACGATCTCCGACGGGTCCTTGTCGGCGCGCCCGGCGAGCGCCCGCGGCACCGCCCAGAAGCCGAGCAGGGTGGCCAGCACGAAGCCCGCCGGGATCAAGAGCGGCGAGGCCCATTCATAGGCCGCCACCGCCACCGCCACAGCGGCGGCCGAGGCCCAGGTGCCGGGGGCGGGCCGCAGATGGCCCAGGCGGAAAACCGTAACGATCATCGTCATTTCTGCACCAAAGTTGCCGTCGCCATCGCGGCGATCCCTTCCTCGCGCCCGGTGAAGCCGAGCCGTTCCGACGTGGTGGCCTTCACGCTCACCCGATGCGGCTCGACCCCCATTATGGCAGCCAGCCGCGCCTGCATCGCCGTGGCATGAGGCCCCACCTTGGGCCGCTCGCAGATCAGCGTCACGTCGCAATTCATCAGCGCGAAGCCCATGCCGCGCGCCAGGTCGATGGCGTGGCGCAGGAAGACATGGCTCTCCGCCCCCTTCCATTGCGGGTCGGAGGGCGGGAAATGCCGGCCGATGTCGCCCTGCGCCAGCGCGCCATAAATGGCGTCGGTCAGCGCGTGCATCCCGACATCGGCGTCGGAATGGCCCAGCAGCGCCTTGTCATGCGGCAGTTTCACCCCGCAGAGCCAGACGTGATCGCCCGTGGTGAAGGCGTGCACGTCGAAACCGTTGCCGAGCCGGATCTCCATCCCGCGTCCTTTCAGGATCGCCTCCGCCCGGGCGAAATCCTCGGGGAAGGTCAGTTTCAGATTGTCCTCGGCGCCCGGCACGATGCGCACGGCCAAGCCGGCGGCGCGGGCGATCTCCACATCGTCGGCGGCGGCGGCATGGCCGTGGCTGCGATGGGCGGCGAGGATGGCGTCGTAGTGGAAGCCCTGCGGGGTCTGGGCGCGGAACAGCCCGTCGCGGCTTGCGGTGCCGGTCACGAAACCGTCGCCGCGCCAGAGCGCGTCGGTGACGGCCAGCGCCGGGGCGGCGGCGGGGCCGTCGGTCAGCGCATCAAGGACACGGGCGATGAGCGCGGGGCCGACCAGCGGGCGGGCGCCGTCATGGATCAGCACGCGGTCGATGCCGCGCCCCGCCAGCGCCTCCAGCGCGTTCCTGACCGATTGCGCGCGGGTGGCGCCGCCCTCCACCAGTTCGACGCCGAGCGGTGTGGCGCGGGCGCGGTCCTCGGGGTGGATCACCAGCAGGCGCGGCATGTCGGCGAAGGCGTCGAGCGTATGGGCCAGCACCGGCCGGCCGGCGAGGCTTTGCCATTGCTTCGGCATCGCGCCACCCGCGCGGGTGCCACGGCCTGCGGCGACGATGATGGCGGCTGTCGTCATGCGGCCCTCCCTCGGCTATGGTGCATAGGCGAGGGGCGGGCGGATGACAATCCGGTGGCAGTCGCCCCGAAAACCGCCTAAAATTTCATCACCCCGCGTAACGCGCCCGGAAATGCGGCAGCTTGCCGTTGTTGGCGCCGGTTCGCGGGGCGTATTGCCGAAATGACAGACAAAGGAATGCCGCAAGTGCCTGTGCGACTGGCCGACATGGATCTCTCTCCGCCGGTATTTCTGGCGCCGCTGGCCGGAATCACCGACCTGCCGTTCCGCAAGCTGGTCGCCTCCTTCGGCGCAGGCCTGGTGGTGAGCGAGATGGTGGCCAGTCAGGAAGTGGTGCAGGCGCGCCCGCTGGCCCGGGCCCGGGCCGAGCTCGGCTTCGGCGAGGCCGCGACCTCGGTGCAGCTTGCCGGGCGGGAACCTTACTGGATGGCGGAGGCCGCGAAATATGTCGAAGGGCAGGGCGCGCGGATCATCGACATCAATATGGGCTGCCCGGCGAAGAAGGTGACCAACGGCTATTCCGGCTCGGCGCTGATGAAGGACCCCGACCATGCGCTGCGGCTGATCGAGGCGGTGGTGGGCGCGGTCTCGGTGCCGGTGACGCTGAAGACCCGGCTCGGCTGGGACGACGACCTGCTGAACGCGCCGGATCTGGCGCGGCGGGCCGAGGCGGCGGGGGTGGCGATGGTGACCATCCATGGCCGCACCCGCTGCCAGTTCTACAAGGGGCGGGCCGACTGGGCGGCGATCCGGGCGGTGAAGCAGGCGGTCGGCGTGCCGCTGATCGCCAATGGCGATATTGTCGACGCCGCGACGGCGGCCGAGGCGCTGCGGCTTTCCTGCGCCGACGGGGTGATGATCGGGCGCGGCGCGCAGGGGCGGCCCTGGCTGCTGGCGAAGGTGGGCGCGGCGCTTTGGGGCGGCGCTGCGCCGAAGGTGCCGCAGGGCGAGGCGCTGGCCGATATGGTGGTGGCGCATTACGAGGCGATGCTGTCCTTCTACGGCGCCGAGCTCGGGGTGAAGATCGCCCGCAAGCATCTGGGCTGGTATCTCGACATCGCGGGCCTGACCGCCGCGCGGGGCGAGGTGATTACGGGCGAGGTGCCGGCGCAGGTCGCCCGCGCGCTCCGCACGCTGTTCCTCCAGCAGGAGCGGGAGGCCGCATGAAGGGATTCCGCCAGCCTTACCCGGTGCCCGGCGTCGTCTGGGCCTCGCTGCCGATCCCGGCTTTGCTGATCGACGAGGAGGCGCGGATCATCGAGACCAATCCGGCGGCGGAGCTGTTCCTCAACGCCTCCTCCCGCACGCTGAAGGGCCTGCCGGTGTTCGACCGCCTGCATGTCGACGCCGATATGGACGAGGCTTGCGCGCGGGCGCGGGCCAACCAGTCGGCGCTCTTCATCAACGATGTGGATGTGACCAGCGGCGAGAAGCCCCCGGTGCAATGCACGGTGCAGGTGGCGCCGATGGCCGACAATCCGCATGTGCTGATGCTGCTGGTCTCGCCGCGCGAGATCGCGGGCCGGCTGGGGCAGGCGGGCGCGGCGCGGACGGCGGCGAAATCGGCCATCGGCATGGCCGAGATGCTGGCGCATGAGATCAAGAACCCGCTCGCCGGGATTTCCGGCGCGGCGCAACTGCTGTCGATGAATCTCGGCCCCGAGGACCGCGAGCTGACCGGCCTCATCGTCGAGGAGACGCGGCGCATCGTGAAGCTGCTGGAACAGGTGGAGCAGTTCGGCAACCTGCGCCCGCCGGAGCGGCGCGCGGTGAATATCCACGACGCGCTGGACCGCGCGCGCCGCTCCGCCGCGATGGGCTTCGCCGCCCGGATGCGCTTCGTCGAGGAATACGACCCCTCGCTGCCGCCGACCTGGGCCGACCCCGACCAGCTCATGCAGGTCTTCCTCAACCTCATCCGCAACGCGGCCGAGGCGGCGGGCGAGCGGGGCGGCACCATCACGCTGCGCACCCGCTACGACCTCGCGCTGCGCCTGCGCGGGAAGGACGGCACCGGCCGGGCGCTGCCGCTCCAGATCGAGATCATCGACGACGGCCCCGGCCTGCCGCCCGGCATCGCCGCCGAGATCTTCGAGCCTTTCGTCTCGGGGCGCGAGAACGGCACCGGCCTCGGCCTCGCGCTGGTCTCGAAGATCGTGACCGAGCACGAGGGCTGGATCTCGGCCGATTCGGTGCCGGGGCGCACGGTGTTCCGGCTGTCGCTGCCGGTCGCCCCGCGCGAGACGCGGAAGACCGGGCCGCGAGAGATGCAGAAGAAGGAGGCTGGCTGATGGATGGCACGGTTCTGGTGGCCGATGACGACCGCACGATCCGCACGGTGCTGACCCAGGCGCTGACGCGGGCGGGCTGCAAGGTGCATGCCACCTCCTCGCTGGTGACGCTGATGCGCTGGGTGGAGGAGGGCAAGGGCGATCTGGTGATCTCGGATGTGGTGATGCCCGACGGCAACGGGCTGGAGGCGCTGCCGCGCATCGGCAAGCTCAGGCCCGGCCTGCCGGTCATCGTGATCTCGGCGCAGAACACCATCATGACCGCGATCCAGGCGGCGGAGGCCGAGGCCTACGACTATCTGCCGAAACCCTTCGACCTGCCGGATCTGATGAAACGCTCGGCCCGCGCGCTCGACGTGAAGCGCAGGGCGCCGAAGCCGGCGGTGGCGCCCGCGCGCGAGGCGGCGGACGACCTGCCGCTGGTCGGCCGCACGCCGGCGATGCAGGCGCTTTACCGGCTGGTGGCGCGGGTGATGAACACCGATCTCGCGGTGCTGATCACCGGCGAGAGCGGCACCGGCAAATCGCTGATCGCCCGCGCGATCCACGATTTCTCCGACCGCCGCACCATGCCCTTCGTGGTGGCGCAGGCCGCCGATCTGCAAGGGATGGAGGGGCCGGCGCAATTGCTGGCGCGGGCGCGCGGCGGCTCGCTGGTCTTCGACGAGGTGGCCGATCTCGACGACGAGGCGCAGGCCCGCATCGTGCGGATGCTCGACCTGCCGGGCGGGCGCGACGACAGCGCGGCGCCGCGCATCATGGCCACCTCGCAAAGCGATCTGGCGGCGCGGATGGAGGCGGGGCGGTTCCGGCAGGACCTGTTCTACCGCCTGGGCGGCGTGACGCTGCATGTGCCGAGCCTGCGCGAGCGGGTGGACGACATCCCGCTGCTGGCCGAGCATTTCCTGGCGCGGGGCGCGCGCGATTTCGGCACACCGCGCCGGCTGTCGCCCGAGGCGCGGGAACTGGTGCGCGCCTATAGCTGGCCCGGCAATGTGCGCCAGCTGGAGAACACGCTGAAGCGGCTGATGGTCACCTCCTCCGAACCCGAGATCGGCCGCGCCGAGGTCGAGGCCGCCATCGGCAGCCTGCCGCTGCCCGAGCCGATGAAGGGCCTGGGCGAGGGGGATCGCCTCTCCGCCTCGGTCGCCCGGCACCTGCGGCGCTATTTCGACCTGCATGGCGGGCAGTTGCCGCCGCCCGGCGTCTATCAGCGCATCCTGCGCGAGGTGGAGGCGCCGCTGATCGAGATCGCGCTGGACGCCACGGGCGGCAACCAAGCGAAATGTGCCGATCTGCTCGGGATCAACCGCAATACCTTGCGCAAGAAGATCACCGATCTGGATATTCGCGTGACACGCCGCCGCAAGCTGATGTAAAACCGCAACATATGGCGTGTCTTTCCGGTCTCGACCGATTCACGCCGCAAGATATGGCTGCGGAGGGCCTCGCTCTCCGGTTTCGGGGGTTGGGCGGTTGCGGGCTGCGGCGGCAGGCGGGGCATGGGTTCTGAAACTGGCGCGGCTGCGGCGGCAGAAGCGCGTGCAGACCCTGATGACGCTGGGCCTCGTGGTGCTCGGCCCGGTGCTGGTCATCGCCACGCTGGCGGCGCTGGGGCCGCTGGACGACGGCACGAGCTCCACGCTGCTGCGGGTGATCCTGCTGGTGGATTTCGTCTATGCGCTGGTGGTCTCGGCGCTGGTGCTGGCGCGGGTCATGCGCATGGTGGCCGACCGGCGCCGGCATTCCGCCGGATCGCGGCTGCACCTGCGGCTGACCGGGGTCTTCGCGCTGGTGGCGCTGATCCCGACCGTGCTGGTCGCGGTCTTCGCGGTGCTGACGGTGAATGTCGGGCTGGAGGGCTGGTTCTCGGAACGGGTGCAGCGGGTGGTGGGCGCCTCGCTCGCCGCCGCCGAGGCCTATGAGAGCGAACATCGCGAGGGGCTGATCGCCGACGCGCAGGCCATCGCGGCCAATCTCAACATCGCCAAGCAATCGACCTTCTTCCTCGATGACGGCCAGTTGCGCCCGCTGCTGACCCAGGCGCAGGAACGCATCCAGCGCGGCCTGCGCGAGGCCTTCCTGATCGACGGCGGCGGCGAGCTGCGCACGCGGGGCGACAAGTCCTATCTCTTCGATTTCGAGCAGCCGACCCCCGAACAGATCGCCCGCGCGCAGGGCGGCGAGGTGGTGGTGATCCAGGACTGGGCGAACAACGAGTTCCGCGCGCTGGCCCATCTCGACGCCTATGCCGACCGTTACCTGCTGATCTCGCGCACGGTGGACGGCCGGCTGCTGAGCCTGCTCGACGAGACCAAGGAGACGGTGCGCTTCTACCAGCAGGTCGAACAGGCGCGCGGGCGCATCCTGTTCGAGTTCGGGCTGCTCTATCTCGGTTTCGCGATGATCCTGATCCTCGCCGCGATCTGGCTGGGCCTGTGGTTCGCCGAACGGCTGAGCCGGCCGGTCGGCCGCCTCGCCTCGGCCGCCGCGCGGGTGGGCGAGGGCGATCTGAGCGTGCAGGTGGTCGAGGAGGAGGGCGATGACGAGATCGCCATGCTGGGCCGCGTGTTCAACAAGATGACGCATGAGCTGAAGGGCCAGCGCGACGCGCTGGTCGAAAGCCACCGCCAGTCGGAGCGGCGGCGGCGGCTGTTCGACAGCGTGCTGTCGTCGGTCACCGCCGGGGTGATCGGCCTCGACGCCGAGGGCGACGTGGATTTCGTCAACCGCGCGGCGGAGCGGCTGCTGGATTTCAGCGAAGGGCAGGGCGATGTGGCGCTCGCCGTCGCGGTGCCGGAATTCGGCGCGCTGTTCGAGCGGCTGCGCGCCGGCGGCGGCGCGGCGGTGCAGGAGGAGATACGGCTCACCCGCCAGGGCCGGATGGAAAGCCTCTTGGTGCGCATGTCGGGCCGGCGCAGCGACAGCGGCCGGCTGGAGGGCTATGTGGTGGCCTTCGACGACGTGACCGATCTCGTCTCGGCGCAGCGCATGGCCGCCTGGGGCGACGTGGCGCGCCGCATCGCGCATGAGATCAAGAACCCGCTGACCCCGATCCAGCTTTCGGCCGAGCGCATCAAGCGCAAGTTCCGCCGCGAGGTGGCGGAACCCGAGGAGCTGGAGCAGCTCGCCGATGTGATTGTGCGCCAGACCAACGACCTGCGCCGCATCGTCGACGAATTCTCCAAATTCGCCCGGATGCCCGAACCGGACCGGCGCGAGACCGATCTGGCGAAGCTGCTGCGCGACGCGGTGACGCTCCAGGATGTCGGCCTGCCGGATGTGACCATCGCCGCCGACCTGCCCGAAGGCCCGCTCCTGATGGAGCTCGACGCCACGATGATCGGCCAGGCGCTGACCAATCTCATCAAGAACGCGGGCGAGGCCATCGAGGGGCTGGTGGAGAAGGGCGCGCCCGAGGGCTTCCGCCCGGAGATCCGCGTGGCCTGCGCGGTGGACGAGACGGAGGCCGTGATCACCATCGCCGATAACGGCATCGGCCTGCCGCCCGACCGCTCGCGGCTGTTCGAACCCTATGTGACGACGCGCGAGAAGGGCACCGGCCTCGGCCTCGCCATCGTCCGCAAGATCATCGAGGAACATGGCGGGACGCTGGCGCTGCTCGACGCCCCGCCCTTTGACGGCAATGCCCATGCGGGCGCGCTGGCCGAGATCCGCCTGCCGCGGACGCTCCGCCAGCCGCGCTTGCGCGGGCGCTTCGCGGCCACAGGAGGCGCGGGAGAGACATGAGCAACATTCTGATCGTGGACGACGAGCGGGACATCCGCGAACTGATCGGCGACATCCTGAAGGACGAGGGATTCCAGGTCCGTCTCGCGGCCAATGCCGATGACTGCATGGCGGCGATCAACGCCGAGCAGCCCGCGCTGATGATCCTCGACATCTGGCTGAAGGACAGCCGGATGGACGGGATCGACATCCTGAAGACGGTGAAGCGCGACAATCCGGACGTGCCGGTGGTCATCATCTCGGGCCATGGCAATATCGAGATCGCGGTGGCGGCGATCAAGCAGGGCGCCTACGACTTCATCGAGAAGCCGTTCAACATCGATCAGTTGATGGTGGTGGTCAGCCGCGCCATGGAGACCTCGCGCCTGCGCCGCGAGAACAGCGAGCTGCGCCGGCGCGACGTGACCGCCTCGGACATGCTGGGCTCGTCGGCGTCGTTCCGGGCGTTGAAGAACCAGCTCGACAAGGTGACGAAATCGAATGGCCGCGTCATGCTGACCGGCCCCGCCGGCTCGGGCAAGGAACTGGCGGCGCGCCATATCCACGCCCATTCCAACCGCGCCTCGGCGCCCTTCGTCAGCGTCTCCTCCGCCGCCATCGAACCCGAGCGGATGGAGGAGGTGCTGTTCGGCCGCGAAACCCCGGAGCGCGGGGTGGAGCCGGGCCTGCTGGAACAGGCGCATGGCGGCATCGTCTATTTCGACGAGGTGGCGGACATGCCGCTCGGCACCCAGTCGAAGATCCTGCGCGTGCTGGTGGAGCAGCAATTCACCCGCGCCGGCGGGCAGGACAAGGTGCGGGTCGACCTGCGGGTGATCTCTTCCACCACCCGCGACCTGCGCGCCGAGATCGCCGCCGGCCGCTTCCGGCAGGAACTCTACGACCGGCTGAACGTGGTGCCGATCGCCGTCCCCTCGCTGGAGGAGCGGCGCGAGGACATCCCCGAACTCACCCGCCATTTCATCGAGATGTTCCATCGCGGCCAGGGCCTGCCGCTGCGCGAACTGTCGCCCGATGCCGAGGCGATGCTGCAAACGATGCACTGGCCCGGCAATGTGCGCCAGTTGCGCAACGTGATCGAGCGGGTGCTGATCCTCGGCGACGGCACCGGCCCGATCGAGGCGCGCGAATTGCCGGGGCAGGAGGGGCCTGCGGGCGAGGAGGGGAGGCTGGTGATCTCCGGTCAGCTCGCGACCCTGCCGCTGCGCGAGGCGCGCGAGCTGTTCGAGAAGGAATACCTGCTCACCCAGATCAACCGTTTCGGCGGCAATATCTCGCGCACGGCGAGCTTCGTCGGCATGGAACGCTCGGCGCTGCACCGCAAGTTGAAATCGCTGGGCGTGGTGACCGGGGCGAAGGCCGGCGGCCGGGGCCTGGCCGAGGAGGACGAGGAGGAGTGACGACTCCTTGACCGCGCGGCGGGACGCAGGCAGCCTCCCGCCGGTTCACCCTTGGCCGCCTTGCGAGTATCCATCATGTTCACCACCCCTTCCCGCCGCGCCGCTTCCGCCCCCCGCACCGTCTTTGCCGAAACCGCGGATGCGCCCGGAACATTCGCCGACGCGCTGAAGGTGCCGTTCGGCAGGGCGATCGAGGGAAGCCTCAAGACCTCGCTCGATGTCGATTACTACCGCCTCACCCTGCCGGAGGCCGGGTATTATCTGGTGACGCTGCAATATCTCGATGCGCCGGATCCGGACAGCAGTATCCGGCTTGTCCTCGAACGGGGGGAGGATGACGGGTTCACAAGCCTGGATGGTTCTTCCCACCAGGGCGTTTACGGGCCGGGCACCATTTCCCGGGCAACCTACCGGATGGAGGATTCCGATTCCGCGGTGCGGATCGCCCTCAGCGGCTATTATGGCGACGCCGACATCGACCCGAGCCTTTATCGCATCACCCTCGCCCGGGTCGACGAATTTCAGGGAACCGGAGAGGTCGACCTGCTGACCGGACATGCGAGGGCGGATTTCATGAAGGGCCGGGGCGGCAGCGACACGCTGCTGGGGAGGGCCGGCCACGACAGCATCCATGGCGGTGGCGGAGATGACAGCCTGGAGGGCGGCGCCGGAGAGGATCTGCTCCATGGCGGCCCTGGCGATGACACCATTCTGGGCGGCAAGGACGCCGACCTCGCTTTCGGCGAAGACGGCCATGACGTCTTTCTGGGGGGCGGGGCTATTGACATGGCCTTTGGGGGCGATGGCCACGACATCCTGTCGGGCGGCGCGGAGACGGATTTCCTGAATGGCAACAACGGCCGGGACCGGCTGGACGGCGGCGCGGGAGACGACAGCCTGTCGGGCGATGACGGTCGGGACAGCCTCCATGGCGGCGCCGGCAACGACTACCTGTCGGGCGATTTCGGCCGCGACCGCCTGAACGGCGGCGATGGGGACGACCGGCTGGTGGGAGGGCAGGGCCGGGACACCCTGATCGCCGGCGCCGGCGAGGACAGGCTGATCGGCGGGGGCGGGGCCGATCTGGTCGCTCTCGGCGCGCCGGACGCCAGCCGGGATGCCATCCTGTTCACCGCCGAGGATTTGCGCGACGGCGGCGATACGGTGGCCGGCTTCGAGACGGGCATGGATGTGGTCGATCTTTACCATATCGACACGGATCCCGACCGCCGGGGAGATCAGTCTTTCGCCTGGGGAGACAGGCGGGCGGTCGCCATGGGGCTCTGGTGGTCGCAGGACGGGGAGGATGTGCTGGTCCATGTCGACCGGACCGGCGATGCCGTTGCCGATCATAGCTTCCGCATGACCGGCCTCGACCGGCTGGGCGCGGCGGATTTCCTCCTGTGATCCGCCGGCGGCGTGGGGATGTTTTCGCACGAACACCCCTTGCGCCGCTCCGCGCCCTTGGCTAAACACCGCCGCACGGTTGGGGCGTCGCCAAGTGGTAAGGCAGCGGTTTTTGGTACCGCCATACCTAGGT
>JBDHSR010000004.1:0-36753 GCA_039808305.1 Gemmobacter sp.
GTGGCGAAGAGCAAAGGCCCCGGTTGCAGCCCGAATTGCTGGAACCCCGCCAGCATGATCGCCGCCGTGGCCGAGGTGGGCAGGCCCAGCGTCAGCAGCGGCACCAGCGTCCCGGCGGCCGAGGCGTTGTTCGCGGCCTCGGGCCCCGCGACGCCCTCGATCGCGCCCTCGCCGAACTCCTCGGGGTGCTTGGTCAGCTTCTTCTCGGCGGCGTAGCTCAGGAAGGTGCCGATCTCGGCCCCGCCCGCCGGCATGGCGCCGATGGGAAAGCCGATGGCGGTGCCGCGCAGCCAGGGTTTCCACGACCGCGCCCAGTCGGCGGCGGTCATCCAGACCGAGCCCTTCACCGCCAGCACCTCGTCATCGCCGCGCCCGCCGGCGCCGGCGATGGCCAGCGCCTCGCCGATGGCGAACATGGCGACGGCGAGGGTGGTGACCTCGATCCCGTCCAGCAGCTCCGGCACGCCGAAGGAGAGCCGCGCCTGCCCGGTCAACTGGTCGATGCCGATGCAGGCCAGCGCGAGGCCGAGAAAGAGCGAGGTCAGCCCGCGCAGCGCGGAATCGCCGAAGGCGGCCGAGACGGTGACGAAGGCCAGCACCATCAGCGCGAAATATTCGCGCGGCCCGAAGACCAGCGCCAGCTTGACGATGGAGGGCGCGAGGAAGGCCAGCAGCAGCGTGGCGATCAGCCCCGCGATGAACGAGCCGATGGCGGCGGTGGCCAGCGCCGGTCCGCCCCGGCCCTTGCGGGCCATCTTGTTGCCCTCCAGCGCCGTGATGATCGAGGCGCTCTCGCCCGGGGTGTTGAGCAGGATCGAGGTGGTCGAGCCGCCATACATCCCGCCGTAATAGATGCCCGCGAACATGATGAGCGAGCCGGCCGGATCCAGCCGGTAGGTCACCGGCAGCAGAAGCGCCACGGTCAGCGCCGGGCCGATGCCGGGCAGCACGCCCACGGCGGTGCCCAGCGTCACCCCGATCAGCGCGTAAAGCAGCATCATCGGCTCGGCGGCGGTGGCGAGGCCCTGGAGAAGGAAGGAGAATGCGTCCATGGCTCAGCCCCCGAGAACGAGATGTTCCAGCGGCCCCGCCGGCAGATGCAGCATCAGCAGTTGCGAGAACACGAACCAGACCGCCAGCGCGAAGACGATGCCGGCGGGGATGGTATAGGCCAGCTTGCGCTTGCCGAAGGCCCGCGCGGTGAAGGCGAACAGGATGCCGGTGGCGATGGAGAACCCCGCCACATGCAGCAGCATGAGCTGCGCCGCCAGCCCCGCCACGATCCACAGCACCGGCCCCGGCTCCTGCCGCTGGCGGGTGGGGAAATAGCCGCGGAAGGCGGCGATGGCGGTCCAGACCGCGAGCACGATCAGCCCGCCCGCCACCACGCGCGGCACGCTGGCCGGGCCGACGCCGGAATAGCCGCCCAGATCGGCGAGGCGCGCGCTGTCCCACAGCATCACCCCGCCGAGGGCGGCCAGCCCCAGGGCGATGACCAGCGCCGCCAGGTCGGGGCGGCGCTGCGTTTCGAAATGCCGGACGGTCATTTCACCAGACCGATGTCCTTGAGGACGGCTTCGGTCGCGGCGATGTCCTTGGCCAGCTGCTCGGCGAAGGCGTCGCCGGCCAGATAGGTGTCGGCCCAGCCCTTGTCGGCAAGCTGCTTCTGCCAGTTGTCGGACTTCACCATCTTCTCGATGTCGGCCGAGACCTTCGCCTTCTGCTCGTCGCTCAGTTCCGGCGCGGCGGCGACCATGCGCCAGTTCTGAAGCTCCACGTCGAGCCCGGATTCCTTGAGCGTCGGCGCGTCCACGCCCTCGATCCGCTCGGGCGCGGAAACCGCCAGCAGGCGCAGCGTGCCCGCCTTCACCTGCTCCTGGAACTCGCCCACCGAGGAGATGCCGGCGGTCACCTGGTTGCCGAGGATCGCGGCCAGCGCCTCGCCGCCGCCGGAATAGGCGATGTAGTTGATCTTCGTCGGATCCACCCCGGCCGCCTTGGCGATCAGCCCGACCGCGATATGGTCGGTGCCGCCGGCCGAGCCGCCGGCCCAGCTCACCGCGCCGGGATCGGCCTTCAGCGCCTCGACCAGCCCGTTGATGTCCTGGATGGGCGAGGCGGCGGGCACCACGATGGCCTCGTATTCGCCGGTCAGCCGGGCGATCGGCGTCACGTCGGCGAGGCTGACGGGCGAATTGTTGGTCAGGATCGCCCCCACCATCACATAACCGCCGACGATCAGCGCATCGGCATTGCCCTTGTTCTGGCTGGCGAATTGCGCGAGCCCGATGGTGCCGCCGGCGCCCGGCACGTTCTGCACCTGCGCCGAGGGCGAGATGCCCTCTTCCTGCATCACCTGCTGCATGGTGCGCGCGGTCTGGTCCCAGCCGCCGCCGGGATTGGCCGGGGCGATGATGGTGTAATCCGCCGCTGCGGGCAGGGCGAGCGCGCCCGCGAACAGGCTGGCGAGAACGAGATGCTTCATGTGCTCCTCCTTTGCGGCGCGTCCCGCAGGGGGCGCGTCCGTCTTCTTGCGGTTTCATGTGAAAACTCCGCCACCCCCTCCCGGATGCGCGGATGTCCTCAGCCTGCCTCTACAGGCCCGTCTGCCGTTGCAGCACAGAAACCTGTCATCGACCTGACACGGGGCGCGGAATTCGGCGCCGGCCCCCTATCCCATCATCCGGTCGGCGCTGGCCTCGAAGAGGCTCCGCGCGTATTCCGTGCGCATCCGCGCCCCGGCCAGTTCGTCGCGCGTCAGCTCCTCCACCGCGCGGCCATGCTGCATCACCAGCACCCGGTCGCACATATGGTCGATGACGGCGAGGTCGTGGCTGACCATCAGGAAGGTCAGCCCGCGTTCCGCCCGCAGCCGCGCCAGCAGGTTCAGCACCTCCGCCTGCACCGAGGCGTCGAGCGCCGAGGTGGGCTCGTCCAGGAGCAGGATCTCCGGCTCCAGCATCAGCGCGCGGGCGATGGCGACGCGCTGGCGCTGGCCGCCGGAAAGCTGGTGCGGGTAGCGGAAGCGGAAGCTCGCGGGCAGGCCCACCGCCTCCAGCGCCCGCATCACCCGCGCATCGGCATCGCCGAGGCCATGGATCGCCAGCGGCTCCGACAGGGTGCGGTCGAGCGTGTGGCGCGGATGGAGCGAGGCGTAAGGATCCTGGAACACCATCTGCACCCGGCGGGCGAAGGCGCGGTCGCGCCGCAGCACCGCGCCGCCGATGCGGATCGTGCCGCCGGACACCGGCGCCAGCCCGCAGATCGCGCGCAGGATCGTCGACTTGCCGGAGCCGCTTTCCCCCACCAGCCCGTAGCTTTCGCGCGGGGCGACCGAAAGGCTGACCCCCTCCACCGCCCGCACGCTGCGGCCCTGCGCCTGGAAGGTGACCGAAAGGTTCTCGATCTCGATCATCTCACGCCCCTTTCGCCCAGTCCGCCTCGCGGTCGAGCCCCGGCAGCGGGCCCCGGTCGCCGCCGATGCGGGGCAGGCAGTTCAGCAGGCCCTGCGTATAGGGATGCCGCGCCGCCAGCAGGTCGCGCGCCGCCAGTTCCTCGACCACCTTTCCCTTGAACATCACCAGCACCCGGTCGCAGAACCGCGCCACCAGCCGCAGGTCGTGGCTGATGAAGATCAGCCCCATCCCCCGCTCGCGCACGAGGCCGTCGAGGATCTTCAGCACCTCGGCCTGCACCGTCACGTCGAGCGCCGAGGTGGGCTCGTCGGCGATCAGCAGGTCGGGGTCGGGGATCAGCATCATGGCGATCATCACCCGCTGGCCCATGCCGCCCGAAAGCTCGTGCGGATAGGCCTCCATCACCCGCTCGGGGTCGCGGATCTGCACCGCCTCCAGCGCGGCGACGGCGCGGGCGCGGGCCTCGGCGCGGCCAAGGCGATCGCGCTTGCGCAGGCCCTCCATCAGTTGCGCGCCGATCTTCATCACCGGATTCAGCGAATATTTCGGATCCTGCATCACCATGGCGATGCGCGGCCCGCGCAGCGCGCGCATCCCGCGTTCCGGCAGGCGCAGCAGATCCTGCCCGTCGAAGCGCATCTCCTCGGCCTCGATCCGCCCCGGCGGGCGGATCAGCCGCAGGACCGACCGCCCGGTCATCGTCTTGCCCGAGCCGCTTTCGCCGACGATCCCCAGCCGCTCGCGGCCCAGGGAAAACGACACGCCCCGCACCGCCTCGACCAGCCCGGTCTCGGTCTCGAAGCTCACCCGCAGGTTCTTCACCGAGAGCAGCGTCATTTCCCGGCACTCCTCGGGTCCAGCACGTCGCGCAGGCCGTCGCCCAGCAGGTTGAAGCCCAGCGAGACGATGAAGATCGCCAGCCCCGGCATGGTGGCGACCCACCATTGCTCGAACAGGTATTTCCGCCCGGCCGAGATCATCAGGCCCCATTCCGACAGGGGCGGCTGCGCGCCGAGGCCGAGGAAGCCGAGGCCGGCGGCGATCAGGATCACCCCGGCCATGTCCAGCGTGACCCGGATGATGACCGAGGGCAGGCACATCGGCATGACATGGCCCCAGATGATCCGCGCCGCCCCCGCGCCCTGCAGGCGCACGGCGGCGATATAGTCGGAATTGCGCACCGTCAGCGTCTCGGCCCGCGCGACGCGGGCATAGGGCGGCCAGGCGGTGAGCGCGATGGCCAGCACCGCGTTCTCGATCCCCGGCCCCAGCACGGCGACCAGCGCCAGCGCGAGGATCAGGCGCGGAAAGGCGAGGAAGATGTCGGTCAGCCGCATCAGGACCGTATCGACCCAGCCGCCGAAATACCCCGCCACCGTGCCGATGACGAGGCCGAGCAGCGGCGCCGTCACCGCCACCAGCGCGATCACCGCCAGCGTGATGCGCGCGCCGTGGACGATGCGGCTGAAGATGTCGCGCCCGAAATCGTCGGTGCCGAGCCAGTGGCCGGGGCTCAGCGGCGGTTGCAGGCGGTTTTGCAGGTTCTGCGCGATCGGGTCATGGGTGGCGATCCACGGCGCGAAGGCGGCCATCAGCAGCAGAAGCCCGATGATGACGAGCCCCGCCACCGCCAGCGGATTGCGCCGGAGCCGCAGCCAGCCCAGCCAGGCCTGCCCCAGCCGGGCCTGCCGGCGCGAGGTCGGGTTCGGGTCGCGCAGCCATTCGGTCAACGTCATCGCCTCACCTCGCGCGCGGATCGACCAGCCGGTAGAGCAGGTCGGAGACAAGGTTCAGCGTGACGAAGGCCACGCCCACGACGACGGTGCCGCCCAGCACGGCGGGCATGTCGTTCACCATCAGCGCGTCGGTGATGTAGCTGCCGAGGCCCGGCCAGGCGAAGATCGTCTCGGTCAGCACCGATCCCTCCAGCAGATAGGCGAAGCTGAGCGCGATCACCGTGATGAGCGGCACCAGCACGTTGCGCATGGCATGGACCCAGATCACCCGCCATTCCGGCATCCCCTTCACCCGCGCCGTGGTGACGTATTCCTGCCCCAGCTCGTTCATCATGAAGCTGCGGGTCATCCGGCTGATATAGGCCATCGAGACATAGCCGAGCAGCCCGGCCGGCAGCACGATATGGCTGAGCGCGTTGGCGAACATGTCGAGACGCCCCGCCAGCAGCGTGTCGATCAGGATCATGCCGGTGACCGGCGTCACGTCGAACTGGAACATCATGTCATAGGCCGCGTCCAGCCGCCCCGGCCCGCCGACCCAGCCCAGCACGCCGTAGAACAGCAGCAGCCCGATCAGCCCCAGCCAGAAGACCGGCATCGAATAGCCCATCAGCCCCACCAGCCGCACCACATGGTCGGCCAGGCTGCCGGGCCGCGTCGCCGCCAGCACCCCCGCCGGCACCCCGGCGATGACGCCGATCACCGTGGCCAGCGTCGCCAGTTCCAGCGTCGCCGGAAAGGCGCGGCCCACCGCCGCGACCACCGGCTCTCCGGTGCGGATCGAGACGCCGAGATCGCCTTGCAGCGCATTGCCGACATAGATCAGGAATTGCCGCCACAGCGGCTGGTCGAGCCCCAGCGCCACCCGCGCGGCCTCGATCTGCGCATCGGTCGCGCGCTCGCCCACGATGGCGAGCACCGGGTCGATCGGCACGACGCGCCCGATGATGAAGGTGACGAACAGCAGGCCGACCAGCGTGGCCGCCAATGAGACCAGCGTGCCGGCCAGGCCGCGCAGGCGGCTCGCCCAGGGCGAGGAGGACAGGGGGGATGCGGTCATGGGAACGGCGCGCCCCCGGCCGGAACCGGGGGCGCCTCGCCTTACTTGGTCACGAGCCAGTAGGCGGCCGAGTCGATGGCGCCGCCGGTATGGAAGCCCTCGACATTCTTGCCCATGGCGGAGTTGTAGCCGATCTGGAACATCACGATGAAGGGCGAGGTCTCGCGGTGCTTCTGCTGAAGCTCCTCGTACATCGCCTTGCGCTTGTCGCTGTCGCGCTCCATCACCGCCGCCTCGGTCAGGCCGTTCAGCGGGCCGGGATCATAGGCGTTGCGCCAGGCCAGTGTGCCGGCCTTGCCCTCGTCGCCATTGTCCGGGTTCCAGGCGAAGGAGCTGGCATTGGTCTGCGGGTCGGGATAGTCCGGCCCCCAGCTTTGCAGCGTGGCGTCGTGCTGGCGCGCGCGATAGCGCTTGAGCTGCTCCGCCCCGTCGCCGATGTTCAGCTCCACCGCGATGCCGACCTGGCCGAAGGTGTTCTGGATCGACTGCGCCATCTCCATCCGGTCCGAGGCGTTGCGCACGTCCAGCACCACCTTCGGATCGCTCACCCCGCTTTCCGCCAGCAGCGCCTTGGCCTTCTCCACGTCGAGGCTGTAGGGAATGTCCTCCAGCGCGCCGAGATAGCCCTTGGGCAGGAAAGCCTGATGCTCGACCATGTTGCCCTTCAGCACGGTCTCGGCCAGCCCCTTGTAGTCGATGGCCCAGCGCATCGCGTTCAGGAAGGCCTCGTTCTTGTAGTTTTCGTTCTTCTGGTTGAACGACAGATAGAAGATCTGCCCGCCGACATCCTTCTGGATCTTGAGGTCGGCATTGCCGCCGATCCCCTCGATGTCCACCGGCGTCAGCTCGCGCGCGACGTCGATGTCGCCCTTCTCCAGCAGCAGGCGCTGGGTGGCGGCCTCCGGCACATGGCGCATGAACACCGACTTGAGCTTGGCGTCGCCCCGCCAGTGGCCGGCGCGCGCCTCCAGGATGTAACCCTCGTTCGGCTTGAAGGATTTCAGCACATAGGCCCCGGTCCCGGCGGTATTGGTCTTGAGCCATTCGTTGCCCATGTCGCCGTTCACGTCATGCTCCATGACGGTCTTCTTGTCGACGATGGTCGCCACCCCGGCGGTCAGGCAGTTGTAGAGGAAGGTCGGCGCATAGGGCTTGTCGGTCTTCAGGATCACCTTGTCGCCGTCGAAGGTCACCATCTGCTCCACATTCTCGGCGGTCCAGCCGAACTGGTTCAGGATGAAGGCCGGCGACTTGTCGATCTTGACGGCGCGCTGGAGCGAGAAGGCCGCATCCTCCGCCGTGACCGGATTGCCCGAGGAGAAGGTGATGCCGCTCTTCATCTTGAAGGTGAAGGTCAGGCCGTCCTCGCTCACCTCCCAGCTTTCGGCGAGGCCGGGCTGCGGGCCGGTGGGCTGGGCGGGATCGAGCTCCACCAACCCGTCATAGACGTTGTTCACCACGTCGAGGCCCGAGAACTCGAACGCCTCGTGCGGATCGAGGGAAACGATGTCGTCGATCGCGTCGGCGATGACCAGCGTATCGGCCGGCGTCTCCGCCAGCAGGGCGGCCGGCGCGGTGGCCAGCATGAGCGCAGCCGCGGCCGCAAGGCCCGCCCGGCGGAGGATCGGATCGAACGTCATTTGCAACTCCCTGTTATTGTTCGGTATTGTTTTTCAGACTCCGGCCCTGCGGCGCGGAATCCCTGACCAATTGGGCAGGTTTCGCCCGCTCTTGTCAACCGCGGCGAAACATGGCGGGATGGCCGCCACCGATGCCCATGAAAGGGACCCCCCGATGACCCGCCCCGCCATCTTCGACGGCCATAACGACCTGCTCTCCCGCCTCTGGGCCATCGGCGATTCCACCGGCGAGAGCTTCTTCGCCGGGCGCGACGGCATGCTGTCGCTGGAGACCTGCCGCGCCGGCGGTTTCGCCGGCGGCTTCTTCGCCATCTGGGTGCCGGGCGAGCCGGCCGACGCCCCCGATCCGATGGCCACCTTCCGCGCCTTCCCGCCGATCGACACCGGAAAGGCGCATCGGGTGACGCTGGAACAGGCGGCGATCCTGATCCGCATGAGCGCCGCCCGCCCCGACGCCATCCGCCTCTGCCGCTCGGTGGCGGAGATCGAAGCCGCGCGAGCCGCCGGCGCCCTCGCGGCGCTGCTGCATGTCGAGGGCTGCGAGGGGATCGGCGCCGGGCTCGACGAGCTCCACGTCCTGCACGCGGCGGGTCTGCGCAGCCTCGGCCCGGTCTGGAGCCGCGACAACATCTTCGGCCATGGCGTGCCGTTCAACTTCCCCGCCTCGCCCGATACCGGGCCGGGGCTGACCGATGCCGGCCGCCGGCTGGTGGCGGAATGCGACCGGCTGGGCGTGCTGGTCGATCTGGCCCATCTGAACGAGAAGGGGTTCTGGGACGTGGCGGAGGTCTCGGCGAAACCGCTGGTCTCCACCCATTCCGCCGCCCACGCGCTCTGCCCCGCCACCCGCAACCTGACCGACCGGCAACTCGACGCCATGGCCGAGCGCGGCGGCCTCGTCGGGCTGAATTTCGGCGTGGGCTTCCTGCGCGCGGACGGGATGAAGAACCCCGACATGCCGGTGGAACAGATGATCCGCCATCTCGACCACCTCATCGCCCGGCTGGGCGAGGGCGGCGTGGCGCTCGGCTCGGATTTCGACGGCACGATGGTGCCGGACTGGATGACCAGCGCCGCCGACCTGCCGAAACTCGTGGCCGGAATGGCGGCCGCCGGCTACGGCGCGGCGCTGATCGAGCGGCTGTGCTGGTCGAACTGGATGGATCTGCTGCGCCGGGTGATCGGCTGACCCGGCCGCCCGCCTGCGTCACCAGCGCAGGTGAGTATTTGGGCAAGAAGCAAGACAGAAGATCCGTCAGGCGGGGCGGAAAAACGGCGCGCCGGGGCCGCGCGCCGCCGGAGAGCCGTTTTCCTTCCCCTCGACCCGATCTGCCTTTGCTTCTTGCCCAAATACTCACCCGCGCCGCGCCCGGACCCGCGCGCGGCCGGGGATATGCGTCACAAGCCGTAAAGCGCCCCGAACTTGGCGTCGAGGTAATCGAGCAGCGGCTCTTCCGACACCGGCTCGCCGCAGGCGCGCTCGATGACCTCGCGCGGCTCGTAGCGCCCGCCATGGCGCTGCACGTTCTCGCGCAGCCAGCCGGTCGCGGCGGAGGTGTCGCCGCGCGCAAGCTGCTTGTCCAGCCCCGGCACCGCCTCGCGCAGCGCCAGATGCAGGCAGCCGGCATAGACATTGCCCAAGGTATAGGTCGGGAAATAGCCGAAGAGGCCGCAGGACCAATGCACGTCCTGCAACAGGCCATGCGCCGGCCGGTCCACCGCCACGCCGAAATCGGCAAGGAAGCGGTCGTTCCAGGCGGCTTCGAGATCCGCCACCGCCAGATCGCCCCGGATCAGCGCCCGTTCCAGATCGAAGCGCAGCATCACATGCAGGTTGTAATGCACCTCGTCGGCCTCGGTGCGGATGAAGCCGGGCTGCACCCGGTTGACGATGCGCGCGAATTCCTCCGGCCCCGCCACGCCGAAATCGCCGAACCGGTCGAGCATCTGGCGATGGATCCAGCCCGCGAAGGCGGGCGAGCGGCCGATCTGGTTCTCGTAGATCCGGCTCTGGCTTTCATGGACGCCCATCGAGACGCCATTGCCCACCGGGGTCAGCAGGTAATCCTGGTCGATGCCGAGCTCGTAGCAGGCATGGCCGACCTCGTGGATCACCGAATAGAAGCAGTTGAACGGATCGGTCTCCACCACCCGCGTGGTGATGCGCACATCGTTGCCGGCGCCGGAGGAGAACGGATGCACCGCCAGATCCAGCCGCCCGCGTGTGAAATCGTAGCCGAAGCCGGCGGCGAGATCGCGGGCGAAGCGCAGTTGCGCACCCTCGCCGAAATGGTGATCCAGCTTCGGCGGCGGCTCGGCCGCCAGCACCGCCTCGCGCAGCCGCACGAGACGCGGGCGCATCCGGCCGAACATCGCGGCGAGGCCCGCCGCCGTGGCGCCGGGCTCGTAATCGTCCAGAAGCGCGTCGTAAAGATCGCCGCCCTGCGCCAGCGCGGCCGCCTCCTCGCGCTTCAGCGCGATGACCTCGGCCAGCGTCGGCAGGAAATCCGCCACCTTCTCGGCGGCGCGCGCCTCGGCCCAGATACCCTGCGCGGTGGAGGTGACGCGGGCCAGCGCCTGCGCCAGATCGGAGGGGATCTTCACCGCCCGCTCATGCGCCCGCCGGATCAGCCGGAGCTGCGCCGCCGCCACGTCATCGGCGGGCACCGCCTCCTCCAGCCAGTCGGCGACGCGCGGATCGGTACGGCGGGCGTGCAGCACGCCCTCGATCGCCGCCATCTCCTCGCCGCGCTGTTCGGCGGCACCGCGCGGCATCATCGTCTCCTGATCCCAGGACAACCGCCCGGCGATCTGCGCCAGCGCCTCGGTCTGGCGCTGGAAGGCCATGAGTTCGTCGAATGCGCTCATCACTGGGTTCCTCCCCGGATCGACCCGGCGACCGGGTATTGGCTGAGATGGCGGGCGCGCAGGATCAGCACCCAAAGCAGGATGGCGCCGAGCTGATGGGTGATCGCGACATGCAGATGCGCGGCGGTCAGCACGGTGACGATGCCCAGCAGCACCTGCACCGCCATCATGCACAGGACGGCGAGGAAAGCGGTGCGCGTGGCGGCATGGACGGATCTGCGGCCCTTCACGAAAGCGACGATCCCGAAGGCGAAGAGCAGATAGCCCGCCATCCGGTGCATGAACTGCACGAGGCCGGGATTTTCGAAGAAGGCATGCCAGACCGGCAGGCTGCCGCCCTGCCCGTCCGGCACATAGAAGGCGTCGGCCGGGAAGAACTGGCCGTTCATGTCGGGCCAGGTCGGGAAGGCGCGGCCCGCGTCGATCCCCGCGACCAGCGCGCCGAGCAGGATTTGCAGGAAAGCGAAGTGCAGCAACCCGGTGGCGAGGCCGAAGAGCCGCCCCTCGCGCGCGCGGCGCGCCTGCAACAGCTCCGCCTCGCTGCGGCCGAGCAGCAGCACATACCAGGCGGCAAGGCCGAGGATGACGAAGGCCAGCCCGAGATGGGTGGCGAGGCGATAGGAGGCCACGTCCACCACATCGCCATCCAGCCCCGAGGAGACCATCCACCAGCCGATCGCGCCCTGCATCCCGCCCAGCGCGCCCAATCCCAGCAGGCGCGGCGTCCAGCCCACAGGGATCTTGCGCGCGGCGAGGAAGCCGAGAAAGCCCAGCGCCCAGACCAGCCCGACCACCCGGCCCAGTTGCCGGTGCCCCCATTCCCACCAGAAGATCGTCTTGAACGCCTCCAGCGTCATGCCGCTGTTCTGCAAGCGGTATTCCGGGCTCGCCTGATAGAGCGCGAATTCCCGCGCCCAGTCGGCTGCGGTCAGCGGCGGGAGGGCGCCGTGCAGCGGCTTCCATTCGGTGATCGACAGCCCGCTATCGGTGAGCCGGGTGAGGCCGCCCACCACGATCATCGCCGCCACCAGCAGGAAGATCAGCGCCAGCCACAGCCGGATCGCCCGCCGCGCCCCGCCATGGCCGCGGTCGATCCCCCCGGGCGCCGCCACCGGCCGCGCCGGGCCGGCCTCGCCCACTTCCTCGAAAATGCTGCGTTTCTGCGCCATGCGGAGCCTCCCGTTGCCGAGCCGACACTATGCGCGCCGCCCGCCCGCTTCAAGCCATGCGCCGCCGCGGGGCCGGCGGCCGGACAGGGGGCGCTCGCGCCCCCTCGCCCCTGCGGGGCTCACCCCCCGAGGATATTTTTCGACAGAAAATGAAACAGGAAGCCGTTCTCCATCCATTTTCTGTCCGGAAATATCCTCGGGGGTGAATTGAGCCGCAGGCTCAAGAGGGGGCGGAAAGCCCCCTATTCCGCGCCGGGGTCGTATTTGCTTTGGCCGAGCTTGAAGGCGATTTGTCGCAGCATGCCGTGGAAAGTGCGCACTTCGGCCGTGGTCAGCGGCAGGCGCGACCACATGTTGCGCAGGGAGACCTTCATCCCCGGCGCCTTGGCGGGCGGGAAGAAGAAGCCCGCCGCCTCCAGCCGATCCTCGAAATGCTTCGCCAGCGCCTCGATCTCATGTGCCTGCGCGTATTCGGTGCGGGCGAAGGTCATCACCTCGGGCGGGGTCTCCCGGGTCTGGCGCGCCCATTCGTAGCCCATCAGCAGCACGCATTGGCCGAGGTTGAGCGAGGGGAAATCCGGGTTCACCGGCACGGTGACGATGGCATTGGCGAGCACCACATCCTCGTTCTCCAGCCCGGCGCGTTCGGGGCCGAACAGGATGCCGACCCGCTTGCCGGCGGCGGAAAGCGCGCGGGCGTAGTCCATCGCGCGTTCGGGGGTCATCACCGGCTTGCTCAGCTCGCGCCCGCGTGCGGTGGTGGCGAAGACGAAATCGCAATCGGCGATGGCGGCGGGCAGGTCGGGGAAAAGGCCGGCATTGTCGAGCACGCGCCCCGCCCCGCTCGCCATGGCGACGGCCTTGGGGTTGGGCCAGCCGTCGCGCGGGCCGACGACGCGCATCCGGGTCAGGCCGAAATTCAGCATCGCCCGCGCGGCGGCGCCGATATTCTCGCCCATCTGGGGCCGCACGAGGATGAGAACGGGGTCGGTCATGCGGCTTCCTCTGGCTCTGTCGCGGCGTCCGTCTACGCGCTCCGGCCCAGCGAAACAAGGCATGACCCCACCGGGTGGGGGCATGGCGGGCGGCGCCCGCCATGCGCGGCGGGCTAGCGCGCCGCCGTCCCGGTCGGCTGCGACATGGCGGCGCGCAGGATCTGGCCGCGCACCCAGGGGTCGGCCATGCCCGCGCCGACGATGCGGGCGCGCACCGCGTCGGGCAGGGTGGAGACCTCGCCATAGATGCAGGACCATTTCTGGCAATGCTCGGCCAGCGGTCGCTCCGCCGCCTCCCAGCGGGCCAGCGCCGCCGGGATGTCGCGCGCCTCGCTAACGCCTTCCAGATGCACCGCCAGCGCCAGCGCGCTCTGCATCGCCATGCCGCCGCCCTGGCCGAGATTGGGCGGCTGGGCATGGGCCGCGTCGCCGATCAGCGCCGCCCGCCCCGCCGACCAGGATTTCACCTTGACGATGCTGTAGGGGCTCCAGGGCAGCACCTCGCCGATCCGCTCGATCAGATGCGCCCAATGCGGGAAGGCGGCCGCCCAGGACCCCTTGTCGAGCGGCACCGCCTTGCCCGCCGCATCCTCCTGCTGGCAGGTCAGCGCGAGGTAGATCTCGCTGTCGTTCAGCGGCGTGATGAGGAAGCGGCGCAAGCCGTTCCAGCATTCGATATATTTGCCCTGCCCCTCCGGCCCCAGATCGGCCTGGGTGCCGGGGATGATCGCGCGCAGCGCGCCCTCGGTGGTGAGCTCGTGCGAGGCTTCCAGCCCGAGGCTGCGCCGCACCGCCGACCAGATGCCGTCGGCGCCGACCACCAGATCGGCCTCGGCCTCGGCCCCGCCGGGAAACTGCACCCTGCCCTGCGCCGAGGCGGAGATCACCTCGGTCCCGGTGCGGATGGTCACCCCCGCCGCCAGCGCGGCCTCGCGCAGCCCGTTCAGCAGATGCTTGCGCGCCACGGTGTAAAGCCGCACCTGCGGCGGGAAATCGCCGGGGTCGAGCACGCGGTTCTCCGCGTCGCGCTGTTCCATGGCGAGGCCGCGGAACGCGCCCTCCTCCAGCACCCGCGCGCCGAGCGCGTCGAGGATGCGCAGCCCGTTCTCCCAGATATAGATGCCGGAGCCGGAGGCGCGCAGTTCCGGCATCCGCTCGCAAAGCGTGACGCGCCAGCCGCGCTGCGCCAGCGCCGTCGCGGCGGTCAGCCCGCCGAACCCGCCCCCGGCGACGAGCGCCGTCAGTTGTGAAGCCATCAGGCCGTTCCTTTCCCAGAAAATGCCGGGCGCGGAGGCAGCCCCCGCGCCCGAAGCCTCAGCCCTTGAAGAAGCCCGCGATGGCGGCACCCACGGCGACCGGGTTTTCCAGCGTCGGGAAATGGGTCTGGCCGGGGATGTGATGCGGGATGAACCAGGGATGGCCATTCGCCGCGTAATCGTTCTGGAACTTGCGGTAATCCTCGGACAGCGGCTGCGAATAGACGTGCATGATCTCCGGCCGGTCGGCCATCGCCTCCATCCGCTTCAGCGGGCTGCCCCATTTGCGATAGTTCTTCTCGATCTCGCGGCAGGCGCGGATCCACATCTCGCCCTTGAACCAGGTCATCTCGTTGCTGATGTGGTTGATCACATCGGCATTGTCGGTGGCCGCGATCCATTCGTCGAAGAAGCTCTTGCGGCCGACATGGAAATTCTCCGGGTCCTGCCCCTCGCGCAGTTGCTGCCAGAAGCCGTCATGCGGCTCCATCAGCCAGTCGATGACCACGGTGCGCGGCAGGACCTTGGTGCCGAGCCGGTCGCAAAGGCCGATATTCACCCAGCAGCCATGCGAGGTGGAGACGAGGCGGAAATCCTTCAGCCCCAGCGCCTCGATGAATTCCGCCATGTCGTCCACCAGATCGTCGCCGGTGAAATCGCCATGCAGGGTCTGTTCGGCGTCATGGCCGCGATAATTCGGCGCGATGACGTGGAAATCGCGCGCCAGTTCCGGGATCAGCGTCTTGAAAAGCCGGTCGTCCTGCGCCCAGCCCGACAGCAGGACGATGGTGCGCCGGCCCGGATCGCCCGCCTCGACATAGGTGATCGGATGGTTGTTGACGGTGATGGATTTCATGTTGTCCTCCTGTTGGTTCAAATGGTTAGCGGCCCATGTAGAGCCGCTGCACCTCGGCGTCGCCGGCCAGATCGGCGCCGGTGCCTTCGAGGTGGATGGTGCCGTTCTCGATGAGATAGGCGTAATCGCAGGCCCCGAGGGCGAGGTGCGAGTTCTGTTCGGAAAGCAGGATCGTGTAGCCCGCCGCCTTCAGCTCGGCGATGACCTGGAACACCCGCGCCACCATGATCGGGGCGAGGCCGAGCGTCGGCTCATCAAGCAGGATCAGCTTCGGGCAGGACATCAGGCCCCGCCCCAGCGCCAGCATCTGCTGCTCGCCCCCCGACATCGACCCGGCAAGCTGGGTCTTGCGTTCGGCGAGGCGGGGGAAGCGGCCATAGACCGAGGCGAGGCTTTCCGCCGCGCGGGCGCGGGCATGGGGCACCATCGCGCCGAGGCGCAGGTTCTGCTCCACCGAAAGCCCGGCGAAGATCAGCCGCCCCTCGGGCACCAGCGCGATGCCGGCCTCCACCCTGCCATGCGGCGGCAGCGCGCCGATCTCTTGCCCGGCGAAGGCGATCCGCCCCGCCTTGGGCGCGATCATCCCGGCGATGGTCTTCATCAGCGTGGTCTTGCCCGCGCCATTGGGGCCGACCAGCGCGGTGATCGAGCCGGAGGCGGCTTGCAGCGACAGCTCGCGCAGGATCTGCACCGCGCCGTAACCGGCGGAAAGCCCGTCGATCCGCAAGAGCGGCGTGTTGGGAAGATGCGCGTTCATCCGAAATAAGCCTTCAGCACCTGTTCGTTGCGGGCGATCTCGTCGGGCGCGCCCAGCGCCACCACCTCGCCATGGTCGAGCGCGAGGATGCGGTCCGAAAGCGTCATCAGCGCGCCCATCACATGCTCGACCAGCACGAAGGTCAGGCCGCGCCGGCGGCGCAGGTCGGCCAGCGTCGCCATCATCTCCTCGACCTCGGGCGGGGTCAGGCCCGCCATCACCTCGTCGAGCAGCACCACCCCGGCGCCGGTGGCGAGCGCGCGGGCGATCTCCAGCCGCTTCTGCCCGGAAAGGGTGAGTTCGGCCGCCAGCTTCCCGCGCTGCGCGCCGAGGCCCACCGCCTCCAGCGCCTCCACCGCCGCCGCGTTCGCCTCGGCCCGCGACAGGCCCCGGTCGGAGCCGTAAAGCGCCGAGACGGCGGCGTTCTCCATCACGGTGATCCCGGCGAAGGGCCGCACGATCTGGAAGGTGCGCGAGATGCCCCGGCGGCAGATGGCGTTGGGCCGCAGCCCGGTGATGCGCTGGCCGCGAAAGCGCACCTCGCCGCCGCTGGGCCGGATCTGGCCGGCGATGACGGCGAAGAGCGTGGTCTTGCCCGCGCCGTTCGCCCCCATCAGGCCGAAGATCTCGCCCTCGTTCACCGCGAAGCGGATGTCGTTCAGCGCCTTCAGCCCGCCGAAGGATTTGGAAATGCCGTCCACCTCAAGCAGCGCCATCGGAAGCCTCCGTCCTGGCCGGGTTGCGCCGCGCGCCGGGCGACAGCCGCTCCACCATCCCGGCCAGCCCCTTCGGGGCGAACAGGATGAAAACGATGAGCAGCAGGCCCAGCGCGATCATGTAAAGCTGCGGCAGGCGCAGCCAGAGCGCCTCGGACAGCAGCACGAAGGCGATGGCGCCGAGGAACGGCCCGCGCGGCGAACGCATCCCGCCGACGATCGCCATGGTCAGCGTGGAGAAGGACAGCACCGGATCGAACGCCTGCCCGGCGTCGAAGTAGGAGCTGCGCAGCGCCATCAGCGCCCCCACCATGCCCGGCACCACCGCCGAGATGACCAGCGCGGCGACCTTCAGCCGCGCCACCGGCACGCCCACGGCCTCCGCCGCCTCCTCGTTCTCGCGGATGGCCACCAGCCCGGCGCCGAGCTTCGAGCGGTGCAGCGCCCATGCCGCCAGCACCGAGACGACCGCAAGGCCAAGCATGGCGCCGTACAGCACCGGCAGCGGCGGCGCGTCGAAGATCAGCCGGCTGAACTGGCCGAGCGCGGTTTCCACCTGCATCACGACCGCCTTCACCAGCTCGGCGAGGCCGAAGGTCAGGATCACGAAATACGGGCCGCGCACCTGCATGACCGGCAGGCCGATCAGCAGCGCCGCCAGCCCGGCCGCCGCCCCGCCCAGCAGGACGGAGGGCAGCAGCCCCAGCACCGGCAGGCCGAGCACCAGCGCATAGGCGCCGATGCCGCAGAACACCGCGTGGCCCAGCGAGATATAGCCGGTCGTGGCGCTCAGCAGCGACCAGGATTGCACCAGCGCGATCCACATCGCCAGCGTGAAGCCGATGCCCAGCGCATAGTCGCCGCCCCAGAGGGGCAAGGACAGCGCCAGCCCCAGCAGCGGAATACCGAAGAGAAGATCGAGGGAAGGTTTCATCGGACCTGGATCGCCTTTCCGAACAGGCCCTGCGGCCGCACCAGCAGCACCGCGACAAAGAGCCCGTAGATCAGGATGGAACGGTAGGTGGCCGAGGTGAGCGCGATGCCGAAGGTCTCGACAAAGCCCAGCACGAAGCCCGCGAAGATGCCGGCGAAGATATTGCCGAGGCCGCCCAGCACGATCACCACGAAGGCCGCGATGGTCAGCGGGAAGCCCATGAAGGGGGTGATCTGCTCCGTCATGCTGACCAGCACGCCCGCCACCCCGGCGATGGCGAAGCCCAGCGCGATGGTGATGCCCTGCACCCGGTCCACGTCGACGCCGACGATCCCCGCCGCCTCGCGCCGCTCGATCACCGCGCGCAGGCTCCATCCGAAGGCGTGCAGCCGCAGGAGCAGCAGCAGGCCGAGGCAGATCGCCAGCGCCACGCCCAGCATCAGCAGCCGGTTGCCCGAGGCGGCCACCCCGCCGAAACGATGCACCTCGCCCAGATACTGATAGCCCTTGGCGGTGGAGCTGAAGCCCAGCGCGACGGCGTTCTGGAGGATCACCGACACGCCGTAGAACAGGATGAGCGAATTGGCCTCCAGCCGCTGCGAGGTCTCGGGCGAGCCGAGCAGCCGCTTGAAGATCCCGGCATAGAGCGCCCAGCCCAGCGCCGCGCAGAGCCCGGCGGCCAGCAGCATCGAGACGGGCGGCGCGAGGCCGAACGCCGCCATCGAGACATAGGCGACATAGGCGCCGATCATGGCCAGATCGCCATGCGCGATATTGAGCAGCCGCAAGGTGCCGTAGACGAGGTTCAACCCCAATGCGACAAGCGCATAGAGCGCGCCCGAGCAGAGCGCGGCGAAGATCAACTGAGCCGTCATCGGCCCTCCTGGATTATCGGGGAAACGGGCGGGGGCGGCCGGGCATCCGGGCCGCCCCCGGCGCGGTCACCAGCCGGTCTTGGGGCGGTAATCGGCGGTCTTGATCTGTTCCGGCCAGATCAGTTCCAGCGCGCCGTCCTGGATTTGCAGGAAGGCGGTCGGGGTCATCACGTTCTCCACGCCCTCGAACTTCACCGGGCCGTTGATCGTGTCGAAGGTGGCCGAGGCGATCTCGGCCCGCAGCGCCTCGTGGTCGAGGCCGGCCTTGGCGACCGCCTGTTCCAGGATCTCCATCGAGGTATAGGCCAGCGCGCTGTCCAGCGCGTCGGGCGCCTCGTCGTAGCGGGCCTTGTAGGCCTCCTGGAACACCTTCGCGCGCGGCCAGGCCTCCTGCTTGGGCGACCAGTGGCCGACGGTGACGATATTGTCCGCCGTGGCCCCCATCGCCTGCTGATAGGCGTCGATCGTGGTGCCGACCAGCGTCAGCACGAAGGGCGCCTGCACCCCCAGTTCCTTGGCCTGCGTGGTGAACAGGAAGGTATCGGCCGGATAGGACAGCGCGATCACCGCGTCGGGCGCGCCGCTCGCGGCCTGCGAGATCAGCGTCGTCATGTCCTTGATGTCCGGCGGATAGTTCTCGGCCATGGTGACCGCGATCCCCTCGGCCTCCAGCGCGGGCAGCAGATAGGCCCGGATCTCCTGCGACAGCGGCGAGACATTCGCCATGATCGCCGCCGACTTGACGCCCTGCGCCTTCATCAGCTTCGCCAGTTCCGGCCCCACCTTGTCGGGGATCACCGCCGTCGGGAACCAGATATAGCCCGGCGCCACCTCGCGCAGTTGCACCGAGGCGGCGGTATTGCCGACCATCGGGAACTTGTAGCGGCTCAGCACCGGGGCCAGCGCCAGATGGATCGGCGTCGACCAGGGCGCGGCCAGCAGATCCACCTTGTCCTCGGTGATCAGCCGCTCGTAGATCCGCACCGCGTTGGCGGGGTTCGACTGGTCGTCGTAGCTGACGAACTCCACCGGCCGCTTCTCGCCCTTCACGTCGAGCCCGCCGCGCGCGTTCACCTCGGCCGCCCAGAGCTCGTAGGCATTGACCTGCGAGGGCGCCGCCTGCGCGAAAATCCCGGTCTGCGAGATCGAATACCCGATCCTGACCGGCTGCCCGCCCTGGTCCTGGGCCTGTGCGATGCCGGTCGTGCAACCGACGAGCAAGGCGGCTTTCAACATGCTTTTCATTTCCTGATCCCTGTTGGCTTCCCGAAGCATGCTCTTCGGTTTTTTTCATGTGGAGGCGTCACCCGAACCGGGTTTGCGCGCAGGACTGGACGGCCCGCCAAGGCGGCCGACTCGATCGTCGAGGGTATCGGTCCGGTGGGTGATTTCTCCGCTATTGGCGAATGACGTTCGTTTATGAATGAAGGAAAACATGATTCTGTCAATCACTAATTTCCGGCGGCGATGGATGGGGCGGGGCGTGGAAAATCTGGATCAACCCATTGATATGAATTATATTCCATGAAATCCGGCCGGAACCGAAAGTTCCGCTTCCCTCAGATCGCCCGCTGGGCCAATACAATAGGAAACCCGTCGGAGAAGATCATGGCGCGAGTGAAAAGCGAATCCATGCGGGCCGCCATCCTGGAGGCCGCCGCCGCCGAGATCGCCGCGACCGGCTATCAGGAGACCACCATCGCGCGGATCGCCCGCCGGGCCGGAACGGTGGCGTCGAACGTCTATTCCTATTACGGCTCGAAGCTGGAAGTGTATTTCGCGATCTACGAGCCCTGGTTCCGCAGGCAGTTCGATCTGCTCGACCAGCGGCTGCGGAAGTCGAAGGGCACGACGGAACAGCGGCTGAACCTGCTGGCGCATGCCGTGCTGCACGAGATCGCCCGCGACGGCCAGGGGCTGACCGCCGCGCTGGCCGAGGCGCTGGCCACCGCCCGGCCCGGCGACGACTACCGGCCCGACCTGCTCTCCTGGGCCGAAGACCGGATCGAGACCATGACGCGCGGGATCATGGCGGGCCGCCAGCTCGACGAGACGCGCCTGACCACCTTCGTCAAGACGATGATGCTGCTGTTCGACGGCATCGCCCTGCGCTCGCATGTGACGGAGCCGCCGCCGACGGAGCTGGTGTTGCGGGTCATCGTGCCGGTGCTGCTCGCCCCCGCCGAGGCGGAGGCGCCGCCCGGCTGACCGGGCGGGGCAGGCTCAGCCGGCCGCGCCGAGCCGGGCGTCCAGCGCGGCGTGGATGCGCTGGAGACCCGCCTCCAGATCGCTGTCGGCATAGGCGAAGGACAGGCGCGCATGGCCGGGCAGGCCGAAGGCGCGGCCGGGAACGATGGCCACCCCGGCCTCGTCCAGCAGCCAGCCGCACAGCGCCGCGTCGGAATCGAACCCGCCCCGCGCGATGGCGCCCGTGATGTCGGGGAAGGCGTAGAAGGCGCCGTCGGGCATCGGGCAGGTGACACCGGGCATGGCGTTCAGCCCCGCCACCACCCGGTCGCGGCGCGTCCGCATCGCGGCGCGGCGGGTCTCCAGCAGCGCCTGGTCGCCGGTCAGCGCCGCCAGCGCCGCCGCCTGCGCGATGGAGCAGGCGCCCGAGGTGATCTGGCCCTGCACCGCGCCCATCGCCTTGACCAGCGCCGCCGGCCCGATGCCCCAGCCGATCCGCCAGCCGGTCATCGAATAGGCCTTGGACACGCCGTTCACCACCAGAAGCCGCTCCGCCAGGTCCGGCGCGGCCTGCCGGAACGGGGTGAAGGGCACATAGCTCAGATGGTCGTAGATCTCGTCCGACAGGATCCAGACCTGCGGATGCCGCGCCAGCACTTCGGCCAGCGCCCGGATCTCCCCGGCGGTGTAGATCGCGCCCGAGGGGTTGGAGGGCGAGTTCAGCATCAGCCAGCGGGTGCGCGGCGTGATCGCCGCCTCCAGCGCCTCGGGCGACAGCTTGAAGCCCGCCGCCATCGCGCAGGGGATCACCACCGGCGTGCCGCCGGCCATCAGCACGATGTCGGAATAGCTGGTCCAGTAGGGCGCCGGCATGATCACCTCGTCGCCGGGATCGAGGCTGGCCAGCATCGCGTTCGCCAGCACCTGCTTCGCCCCGGTCGAGATGATGACCTCGGCCGGCTGCACCCCGTTCGCCGCGGCCACCGCCGCGCGCAGCTCGGGCGTGCCGAGCGTCGCGGGATAGCGGGTCTTGCCCGCCAGCGCCGCCCGATGCGCGGCCTCCACCACATGCGGCGGGGTGGGGAAATCCGGCTCGCCGGTGGAGAGCGCCACCACATCGCGCCCCGCCGCCTTCAGCGCGGCGGCCTTTTCGGAAAGCTGCACGATCTCGGAGATTTCCAGACCGGCGATACGGCTGGCACGGGTGAAACTGGTCATGGTCTGGCCTTTCAGAAACGGGCTTCGGCGAAGTGGACGAGTTGCGCGCCGGCCTCGTACCAGGCCGAGCGCAGGTCGCGGAACGAGACGGGCGCCGGGGCGCTGCGCGGCAGCGGCAGCGCGCTTTCGGCGATCTCGCCGGCCAGCAGGCCGGCCATGGCGCGGCCGAACACCGTGCCCGGCGCGATGCCCCGGCCGTTATAGCCGCAGAAGCTGTAGACGCCCTCCTCCAGCCGGTGAAAGCGCGGCAGGTTGTCCGAGGTCATGCCGATATTGCCGTACCACTCGCTCTCGAACCGGATCTCGCCGATCTGCGGATAGATCCGGGCCAGCGCCCGCTGCGCCCAGGCGCGATGCACCGCGACCCCGGTATTGCGCAGCGCGCCGACCGAGCCGAAGACCAGCCGGTTCGCCGCGTCGAAGCGGAAGGAAAGCAGCACTTCCTTGGTGTCCCACACCCCTTGCCGGCCCGGCACGATGGATTTCGCGACCTCGGGCGGCAGCGGCGGGGTGGCCATGTTGAAATAGGGCAGCGTCACCTGCTGGCCCGCGATCTCCTCGCGCAGCAGGCGGGTATAGGCGTCGGTCGCCAGCACCACCTTCCGCGCCGCGACCGCGCCCTTCGGTGTGCGCACCAGCCAGCCGTCGCCGCGCCGCTCCAGCCCGGTGGCGGGGGTGCCGGTATGGATCGCCGCCCCCAGCCCCATCGCCGCCCGCGCCAGCCCGCGCGCATAGGCGAGCGGCTGGATCGTGCCCGCCCGGCGGTCGAGCAGCGCGCCTTCATAAAAGCCGGTGCCCAGCATCGCCGCCGCCTCGGCCTTGCCCAGAAGCTCCACCGGCGCGCCGCGCGCCTGCCATTGCCGCGCCCGCTCCGCAAGTTCGGCGAACCCCTTGCGCCCGACCCCGGCATGCAGCGTGCCGACCGGATTGGCCTCGCAGTCGATACCGTGGCGGCGCACCATCTCCCAGACATAGGCGGGGCCGGCACCGAGGAAATCCAGCAGGCGGTTGCCGTAATCCGGCCCCAGCGTGGCGATCAGATCCTCGGGCATCACCCACATGCCGGCATTGACCAGCCCGACATTGCGCCCCGCGCCGCCGAAGCCGATCTCCGCCGCCTCCAGCACCACGGCGCCGATGCCGCGCTCGGCCAGGTGCAGCGCGGTGGAAAGGCCGGTATAGCCGGCGCCGATCACCGCGACCTCGGCCACCGCCTCGCCCTCCAGCGGGCGGGTGGGCGGCGCGGCGGGGGCGGTCTGTTCCCAAAGCCCGTGCGAGCGTGGATCGTTCAGCATCGTCTGTCCTCCTGCCCCGCCCCCCGCCGGAAACCGGCGGCGCCACGACATTCTGCGGCTTTCATCCGGCAAATCGCCGCGCTAGGGTAGCAAGCGTTTTTCATGATCTCATGCCGTGCTGTAATGACCACTCGCGCGCCCCGACGGTTCCTGCCCTCGCTGCCCCTGCTGGCCGCTTTCGAGGCCGCCGCCCGCACCGGCTCGATGACCCAGGCGGCGGAGGAGCTTTCGCTGACGCAATCCGCCGTCTCGCGCCAGATCAAGGCGCTGGAGGGCCAGCTCGGCGTCGAGCTCTTCGTGCGCGAGAAGCAGAAAATCCGCCTGACACTGGGCGGGCAGGCCTATGCGCGGGAAATCCGCGACGCGCTGGGCAAGATCTCGAACGCCTCGCTGAATCTGCTGGCCAATCCCTCCGGCGGGACGCTGACGCTGGCCGTGCCGCCCACCTTCGGCGCGCGCTGGCTGACGCCGCGCCTGCCCCGCTTCCGCGCCCGCCACCCGGAGGTGATGCTGAACATCCTCAGCCGGCTGAGCCAGTTCGACTTCCGGCAGGACGTGATCGACGCGGCGATCTTCTTCGGCCCGCCGCAATGGACCGGCGCCGAGGTGGTCACCCTGCGGCCCGAGGTGGTGTTGCCGGTCTGCACCCCCGATCTGGCCCGCCGCTTCGGCTTCCGCGCGGCGACCGACATCCGCGCGGCGCCGCTGCTGCACCTGACCACCCGCCCCGACGCCTGGGAGCAATGGCTGCGCCGCTACGGGGTCGACGACCGCGCCGTGCAGGGCATGCTGTTCGACCAGTTCGCCACCCTCGCCGAAGCCGCCGCCGCCGGGCTCGGCGTCGCGCTGCTGCCGGAATTCCTGTTCGCCGCCGAATTGCGCAGCGGCCGCCTCGTTCCCGCGCTGCCGCTGCCGCTGCAAAGCGGCGACGCCTATCGCATCTGCTGGCCCGAGGACCGGCGGGCGCACCGGCCGCTGGTGCTGTTCCGCGACTGGCTGCTGGAGGAGATCGCGGCGGATCCGGCGGGGACGGAATCGCCGCCGGCCGGGCCTGAACCGATGGCGCCCGAGGGTTAGGGGACGCGCCCCCCTCCCTCAGGCGCCGCCGAACTCCTTCTCGACCTGCCGCTGGTGCAGCAGATAGGCCGCGTCGTTGCGCGAGATCAGCGTGTAGAACATCGGCACGACGAACAGCGTGAACAGCGTCCCGATCAGCAGGCCGGTGAAGATCACCAGGCCCATCGCCTGCCGCGCCGCCGCCCCCGCACCCTCGGCGATGATGAGCGGCACCACGGCCAGCGCCATGGCGGCGGTGGTCATCAGGATCGGCCTGAGCCGGGTCTTCGCCGCGGCCACGATGGCGGCGCGGCGGTTCAGCCCATGCGCCTCGCGCTGCTGGTTGGCGAATTCCACCATCAGGATGCCGTGCTTGGTGATGAGACCGATCAGCGTGATGAGGCCGACCTGCGTGTAGATGTTCAGCGTGCTCGCCCCGAGATAGAGCGGCAGCACCGCGCCGAAGATCGACAGCGGCACCGACATCATGATGATGAACGGGTCGCGGAAGCTTTCGAACTGCGCCGCCAGCACGAGATAGATCACGATCAGCGCCGCGCCGAAGGCGAGCAGGATGGTGTTGCCCTCGCTCTTCTCCAGCCGCGACTGGCCCGAGAAGTCGATGAAGAAGCCGTCGGGCAGCACCTCGGCGGCGATCCGCTCCAGCTCGGCCAGCGCCGGGCCGGTGGAAAGGCCGGGCATCGGCATGGCCGAGAGCGTGGCCGCGTTCAACTGGTTGAACTGCTCGATGGCGGCGGCGCTGACGCCGGGGTCGAGCGTGACCACCGAGGACAGCGGCACCATGGCGCCCGAACTGGACCGGACGAAGAAATCGCCCAGCCGCTCGGGGTTGTCGCGCCATTCGCGCGGCACCTGGGTGATGATGTCGTAGCTGTTGGAATCGCGGTCGAACTGCGCGATGGCGCCGCCGCCGACCAGCAGGCCCAGCGTGCTGCCGATCTCGCTGACCGGCACGCCGAGATTGGCGGCGCGGTCGCGGTCGATGACGACGCGCACCTGCGGCGCGTCGAAGGACAGGCTGTTCTGCACCACGATGAACATGCCGCTCTGCATCGCCTTCTGGCGGATCTCCTCGGCGATCTCCACCACGCGCTCGGGGGCGTGGATCGACTGGATCACCATGGAGATCGGCAGGCCGCCCCCCGCCCCCGGCAGCGAGGGCGGCGCGAAGACATAGCCCTGCACGCCGGGCGCCACGTCGAGGGTGGACTGGATCTGCGCCTGGATCGCCGCCTGGCTGCGATCGCGCTCCGACCAGTCCTTCAGCGCCCAGATGTAGAAGCCGGTATTGCTGGCCCCGCCCATGCCGGCGACCGAGAACGAGGTCTGCACCTCCTCGATGTCGGCGGTGCGGCGGGCGATCTCGCGGGTGAAGGCGTCGGTATATTCCAGCGTCGCGTAACGCGGGCCGTTCAGGATGGCGAAGAGCGCGCCCTGATCCTCTTCCGGCGCCAGTTCCGACGAGGTGTTGAGGAACATGAAGCCGGTGGCGCCGAGAAGCGAGGCCACCATCAGCAGCGTCACCGGCCGGAAGTCGAGCGAGGACGACACCCGCCGCTCATACCAGTTCGACACGCCGGTCAGCACCTTGTCGACGATGCGCTGGAAGCGGCCCGGATCGCCATGGGTCAGCAGCCGCGCCGACATGGCCGGGGTGATGGTCAGCGCGACGAGGCCCGAGATCACCACCGAGCCGGCCAGCGTCAGCGCGAATTCGGTGAACAGCGATCCGGTCAGCCCGCCGGTGAAGGCCAGCGGCGACAGCACGGCGGCCAGCGTGATCGTCATGGCGATGACGGGGCCGGTGATCTCCTTCATGCCGGTGATCGCGGCGCGGGCGGGTTTCTGGCCCTCGTCGATATGGCGGTGGATGTTCTCCACCACCACGATGGCGTCGTCGACCACGAGGCCGATGGCCAGCACCATGGCCAGAAGCGTCAGCAGGTTGATCGAATAGCCCAGCACCAGCATGATCGCGCAGACCCCGATCAGCGACAGCGGGATCGTCACGATCGGCATCAGCACCGAGCGGAACGAGCCGAGGAACAGCAGGATCACCACCACCACGATGGCCACCGCCTCGGCGATGGTCTTGAACACCTCGGAGATGGAGGCCGCGATGGTTTCGGTGGAATCGTAGACCAGCTTGATCGTCATGCCCTTGGGCAGGGTTTCCGACAGGCGCGGCAGCTCTTCCAGCACGTTGGTCGCCACGTCGAGCTGGTTCTCGCCCGGCGCGGGGATGATGCCGATGAAGGTGCCCGGCTCGCCGGCGAAGGTCACGATGGCGTCGGTGGCGCCCGAGGCCAGTTCGATCTTCGCCACGTCGCGCAGCCGCACCACGCCGTTCTCGCCCTGCACCAGCGGCAGCGCGCCGAAGGCCTCGGCGGTCTGGATGGTCGATTCCAGCGTCAGCTTGTAGATGAAATACTCGTTCTCGGTCTTGCCCGGCGCCGACAGGAAGTTGGAGGACCGGACCGCCGCCAGCACCTCGGAGGCGGTGACGCCGCGCGCCGAAAGCTGGAGCGGGTCGAGCCAGATCCGCATCGCGTATTCCGAGGCGCCGAGGATCTCCATCTGCGCCACGCCGTCGATATTGGTGACGCGCGGACGCACCACGCGCTCCAGATATTCCGTGAGCTGCTCGGGCGTCATGTTGGGGTTCTGCACCGCCAGATACATCAGCGCGAAGGTCTGCCCGGTGCCCTTGACGATCACCGGATCCTCGGCGTCCTCGGGCAGTTGCCCGCGCACCTGCTGCACCTTCGACATCACCTCGGTCAGCGCGATGTCGGGATCGGCGCCCAGCTTCATCTGCACCGTCACCACCGAGGCGGAGGGCGTGGACTGGCTGGTGATATAGTCGATATTCTCGGTGGTCGAGACCGCGGCGGCCAGCGGCGCGGTCACGAAGCCCTGGATCAGGTCCGGCGCGGCGCCGGGATAGACGGTGGTCACCGTCACCACCGTCTCGTCCACCTCGGGATATTGGCGCACCGGCAGGTTCACCACCGCCGCGAGGCCGAGGAACAGGATCAGCGCGGCGAGAACGGTGGACAGGACCGGCCGTCGGATGAAGAGTTCGGAGAAATGCATGGCCCGCCCCTATTCGCCAGCCGGGGCTTCGATCGCCACCGAATTGTCGATGCTGACCTTCGCCCCCGATGTCAGGCGGTTCTGCCCCGAGGTCACGATCCGGTCGCCCGCCGCGATCCCCTCGACCACCTCGATCCGCGCGCCCGAGCGGCGGCCCAGCGTCACGAAGACCTGCTCGACCTTCAGCTCCTCCGCCGTCTCGCCGGGGCGGATGACATAGATCGAATCGCCGTAGAGCGAGGAGTTCACCGCCGTCTGCGGCACGGCGATCACCCCCTCCTCGGTCGGCAGGTTGATGCGCACCCGCAGGAACTGGCCGGGGAACAACTGGCCGGCCGGATTGTCGACCTCGGCCCGGACCGAGACGAGGCGGGAATTCGGATCCACCTTGGGCTCGATGGCGATGATGCGGCCCTCGGCGCTCAGGTCGCCCACCGTGGTGGTGACGGTCACCCCGCCGCCGAGCTTCAGCGTGTCGATCTGCTGTTCCGGCACCGAGAAATCGACCCGCATCCGGGTCAGATCCTGCAAGGTGGCGTAGACCGTGCCGGGGGTGACATATTGCCCGATCTCGATGCGCGGGATGCCGATCACGCCGGAGAAGGGCGCGGTGAGCCGCTTGCCGTCCAGCTGGGTCTGCATCTGGGCGACCTGCGCGCGGGCGCTTTCGGCCTGCGCGTCGGCGCTTTCCACCGTGGTCGCCGCGCCCACGCCGCGCTCCGACAGGGTGCGGGCGCGTTTCGCCTCGGCCTGCGCCACTTTCAGCGCCGCCTCTGCCGCGGCCAGAGCCGCGCGCTCGCTGTCGTCGTCCATCTGGACCAGGTGCTGCCCCTCGGCGATCCGGTCGTTGCCGGCGAACAGCACATGCCGCACCAGCCCGCCGGATTCGATGGCCAGATCCACCCCGCGCGCCGACAGCGCGGTGCCGATGGCATCGACGCCCGGCGCCCATGTCACCGGCTCGACCGTCTCGGCGTTGACCGGCACCGGCGGCGGCACCATGCCCGACAGGAATTGCGCGATCATCTCGTCCCGGAAGAACTTGAACCAGACGATCCCGCCGACCACGAGGCCGAGCAGAACGATCGCGATGACGAGACGCTTGAACATGGATTTCTCCTGCGTTGCGGCCTGGTGCCGGGATGCCGGGCGGACCTTCCGCTCTTAACTGCTGTGCCGGCGCCGAATTGTAAACTCCGGGATGTGTCTTTTATGCCGTCCTGACGCGAGGTGCGGTGAATTTATGCACCCGCCCGCCCTTCCGGGATTGAGTTCTTGATCCTCGGGACAGTTGTCAATATTTTCATTGTCGACAAGAGGATACGCGCATGACCGAGAAACCGGAAGCCATCGCCACCGACCGCAAGCGCGGATCCGGCGTCAAGTTCGTCTACGATATCCTGCGCGACGAGATCCTCAACCTCGAACTGGCGCCCGGCAGCCCGATCGACGAGGTGCAACTGTCCGAACGCCTCGCCATGTCGCGCACGCCGATCCGCGAGGCGCTGGTGCGGCTGGCGGGCGAGGGGCTGGTGACCACGCTGCCCAACCGCTCCACCGTGGTCTCGCAGATCGACTTCCTGAACCTGCATACCTTCTTCGACGCGCTGACGCTGATGTATCGCGTCACCACCCGCCTGGCCGCCGAGAACCACACGGACGAGGATCTGAAGATCATCCGCGCCCATCAGGCCGCCTTCACCCGCGCCGTCGAGAACCAGGACGCGCTGGCGATGATCGCCACCAACCGCGACCTGCACGCCGCCATCGCCGAGGCCGGCCGCAACCCCTATTACACCGGCCTGTTCTGCCGGCTGCTGGACGAGGGGCGGCGCATCCTGCGGATCTACTATTCCTCCTACCAGGACCGCCTGCCGCATCGCTTCGTGGTGGAGCATGACGAGATGATCGCCGCCATCGCGGCCCGCGACATCGCCGCCGCCGACCGGCTGGCCACCGCCCATGCCGACCAGATCGTCACCCAGATCCAGAACTTCATCGCCCGCGACCGGCGCCAGCCCATCGCCATCTGACCCGCCGCGAGAGGGAGGAAGGGCGCGCGGTTCCGGCCGCGCGCCCTCGGCATTTCCGGATCTGCGCAATTTATGTCGACAAATAAAATACAAGAGCTATCATGACCCCGACCTGAACAGATTCGCGGTCAGCAGTCCCGCATCGCCCGAGAGGAGAGAAGAGATGACGTCCAGCATTTTCACCGGCACGATCCCGGCCCTGATGACGCCCTGCAAGGCCGACCGCACCCCCGATTTCGACGCGCTGGTGAAGAAGGGCAAGGAACTGATCGCCCTCGGCATGTCGGCGGTGGTCTATTGCGGCTCGATGGGCGACTGGCCGCTGCTGACCGACGCGGAGCGGATGGAGGGCGTGGAGCGTCTGGTGAAGGCCGGCGTTCCGGTCATCGTCGGCACCGGCGCGGTGAACACCAAGATCGCCGTGGCCCATGCCGCCCATGCCGCGAAGGTCGGCGCCAAGGGGTTGATGGTGATCCCGCGCGTGCTGTCGCGCGGCAATGTCATCGCGGCGCAGAAGCAGCATTTCAAGGCGATCCTCGCCGCCGCGCCGGATCTGCCGGCGGTGATCTACAACAGCCCCTATTACGGCTTCGCCACCCGCGCCGACCTGTTCTTCGCGCTGCGGGCCGAGCATCCGAACCTGATCGGCTTCAAGGAATTCGGCGGCAATGCCGATCTGTCCTACGCCGCCGAGCACATCACCTCGCGGGATGACGGCGTGACGCTGATGATCGGCGTGGATACCGCCGTCTATCACGGCTTCGTCAATTGCGGCGCGACCGGCGCGATCACCGGCATCGGCTGCGTGCTGCCGAAGGAGGTGCTGCACCTCACCGCGCTCTGCAAGGCCGCCGCGACCGGCGACGCCGCCGCCCGCCGTCTGGCCAAGGAACTGGACGACGCGCTGCTGGTGCTGGCCACCGTCGATGCCGGCCCGGATCTGGTGCTGTTCTTCAAGCACATGATGGTGCTGAAGGGGAACCCGGAATACGAGCTGCACTTCAACGAGACCGACGAGCTGTCGCCCAGCCAGCGCGGCTTCATCGAGGCGCAGCTGAAGCTGTTCGACACCTGGTATGCCGACTGGTCGAAACAGCCGGAGGCGCGGAAATTCGCCGCCTGACCGACGGTTCCGCACGATGACGAAAGGCCCCCGGTCATCGGGGGCCTTTCGCGTTCCGGGGTGGGAAACGGGCGGCGGGGCCGCCCTCAGTCCACCGCGGCCAGCCCGCCGGCGCGCAGCCGCTCCAGCATCTCCATCTCCGCCGCGCTGAGCGCGATGCCCTCGGCCACCGACTTCGCGCGCGCGGCGAAGCGGCGTTGCGAGGGCAGCCGGGCGCCCTGCCCGACGATGGCGTCGAACAGCACCTCGGCCCGCGCGAAGGGATCGCCCCGGCCCGCCGCGAAGCGTTCGGGGCTGAAGGCGAGGATCAGCTCGCCGTGATGCGGCAGCAGCGACATCGAACCGAGATAGTCCAGCGCCTCCGGGCTGGTCAGGTCGCCGATCATCACCCCCGCCAGCAATTCCACCATGGTCGAGATGGCCGAGCCCTTGTGCCCGCCGAAAGGCAGCATCGCCCCGGCCAGCGCCGCCTCCGGGTCGGTCGTCGGCCGGCCGGCGGCATCGACCGCCCAGCCCTCCGGCAGCGGCTTGCCGGCGCGGCGGTGCAGCTCGATCTCGCCCCGCGCGGCGACGCTGGTGGCGAAGTCGAAGACATAGGGCGGCGCGTCCCTGCGCGGCCAGCCGAAGGCGACGGGATTGGTGCCCAGCAACGCCGTGGTGCCGCCCGAGGGCGCGACGCTGGAATAGCTTGGGCACATCGCGAGCGCGGCGCAGCCCATGCCGGTCAGCACCTCGATCTCGGGCCAGAGCGCCGAGAAATGCAGGCAGGAATTGATGACCAGCGCCGCCACCCCCTGCTCGCGCGCCCGCGCCGCCAGCACCGGCGCGCCGATCCCGAAAGCGGCCGGCGAGAAGGCCCCCTTCGCGTCGACCCGGATCACCGAGCTTCCGTCATCCTCCAGCACCGGCACCGCGTCGCCGGCCACCTTTCCGGCCTTCAGCGTGCGCAGGCAGCCCTCGATGCGATAGACGCCATGCGACTTGCAGGCGTCCCGCTCGCCGGCGACGATCACCCGCGCCACCGCTTCGGCCTGCTGCACGGTCAGGCCGGCGCCGAGGAAGATTTCCTCGGTCAACCGCGTCAGGGCCTCGATGCTCAGAACGGTGGTCTCGGTCATGATTGGTCTCCCTGCGCGGTTGCAATTTTGCATACATACTGTATGCAGGAACGAAGGATGGTTTCAAGCACCCGGCGAGCCGGCTCCGCGCCACATTCGAAAGGACATTCCGATGACATTCAACCCGCATGGCAAGCATCTGATCGCCGGCGACTGGGTTGCGGGCAGCGCGACCTTCGCCTCGTCGCCGGCGCATGGGCCGGCGCATGACTTCGCGGTCGGCTCCGTCGATCTGGTGAACCGCGCCTGCGAGGCCGCCGAGGCGGCCTTCCCGGACTATTGCGCGAAGACGCGCGAGGAACGCGCGGCCTTCCTCGACGCCATCGCGGACGAGATCGAGGCCCGCGCCGAGGCGATCACCGAGATCGGCACGCAGGAGACCGGCCTGCCCGAAGCGCGGCTGAACGGCGAGCGCGGCCGCACCACCGGGCAGCTCCGGCTGTTCGCCGCGCATATCCGCAAGGGCGACTATCTCGACCGCCGCCACGACGCCGCCCAGCCCGACCGCCAGCCGGCGCCGCGCCCGGAGATCGTGATGATCCAGCGCCCCATCGGCCCGGTGGCGGTGTTCGGCGCCTCGAACTTCCCGCTCGCCTTCTCGACCGCCGGGGGCGATACCGCCGCCGCGCTGGCCGCCGGCTGCCCGGTGGTGGTGAAGGGCCATTCCGCCCATCCCGGCACCGGCGAGATCATCGCCGAGGCGATCCATGCCGCCATCGCCCGCACCGGCATGCCGGCCGGGGTGTTCAGCCTGATCCAGGGCGGCAACCGGCAGGTGGGCGAGGCGCTGGTGCGGCATCCGCGGATCAAGGCCGTGGGCTTCACCGGCTCGCTGGCCGGCGGCCGGGCGCTGTTCGACCTCTGCGCGCAACGGCCCGAGCCGATCCCGTTCTTCGGCGAGCTGGGCAGCGTCAACCCGATGTTCCTGCTGCCCGCCGCCATGGCCGCCCGCGCCGAGACGCTGGGCCAGGGCTGGGCCGGATCGCTGACCATGGGCGCCGGGCAGTTCTGCACCAATCCCGGCATCGCCGTGGTGATCGACGGCGCCGATGCCGACCGCTTCGTCGCCGCCACCGCCGCCGCGCTGGAGAAGGTGGCGCCGCAGACCATGCTGACCGACGGCATCGCCAGCGCCTACAAGGCCGGCCAGGCCCGGTTCGACGCGCGCAATTCGGTGACGCCGGTGCTGGTCACCCGGTCCGAGGGCCGCAACGCCAGCCCCAACCTCTACGAGACCACCGGCGCCGCCTTCCTCGCCGATCACAGCCTGTCGGAAGAGGTGTTCGGGCCGCTGGGCCTCGTCGTCCGGGTCGGCTCCCTCGACGAGATGCGCGATCTGGCGCGCGGCTTCGAGGGGCAGCTCACCACCACCATCCACATGGACGCGGCCGATACCGACGCCGCCCGCGGCCTGCTGCCGGTGCTGGAGCGCAAGGCGGGCCGGGTGCTGGTCAACGGCTTCCCGACCGGGGTCGAGGTCGTCGATTCCATGGTGCATGGCGGCCCCTATCCGGCCAGCACCAATTTCGGCGCCACCTCGGTCGGCACCCTGTCGATCCGCCGCTTCCTGCGCCCGGTCGCCTACCAGAACGTCCCGGCGGCCCTGCTGCCCGAGGCAATCTGACGCGGCCCCGCCCGAATCGCTCCGCAAGGGCCCGCTCCGGCGGGCCTTTGCCATGTCCGGCAGATTGCCCGAACCACCTCGCACTTTGCATACTTATTGTATTTTTGATTGATTCAGGAAACAGGCTCCATAATATTCCATGAGATTTCGAATCGGGATCGGCACCAAATGACCAACGAACGGGAGAGAACCATGAAACTCGGCTTCATCACCGGCGGCCTGATCGCCGCCTGCCTTGCCTCCGCCGCGCAGGCAGACAAGCTCGACGACATCATCGCCTCGGGCACCCTGCGTTGCGCCGTGGTTCTCGACTTCCCGCCGATGGGCATGCGCGACGAGAACAACAACCCGATCGGCTTCGACGTCGACTATTGCAACGACCTGGCCGCCGCGCTCGGCGTCACCGCCGAGATCGTCGAGACCCCGTTCCCCGAGCGTATCCCCGCGCTGATGGCCGGCCGCGTCGATGTCGGCGTCGCCTCGACCTCCGACACGCTGGAACGCGCCAAGACCGTCGGCATGTCGGTGCCCTACTACGCCTTCGAGAACGCCGTGGTGGCGAACGAGAAGGTCGAGATGACCGATTGGGAAGGCATGAAGGGCAAGGTGGTGGGCGCCACCGCCGGCACCTACGAGGCGATCTGGCTGGAAGGCCAGGTCAAGGCATGGGGCGAGGGCGAGTTCCGTCCCTACCAGACCCAGGCCGACGTGTTCCTCGCGCTGTCGCAGGGCCAGCTCGACGCCACCGTCTCGACCGTCGAAGTGGCGCAGGCCAACGTGAAATCGGGCAACTTCCCCGGCATCAAGATCGTCGACAAGGCGCCGATGGTGCCGGATTACGTCGCGCTCTTCACCCTGCGCGAGGAATACGGCCTCATCAACTACCTGAACCTCTTCGTGAACCAGCAGGTCCGCACCGGCCGCTACAACGAACTCTACAACAAGTGGATCGGCGAGGGCGAGCCCGCCAACCTCACCATCCCCGGCGTCTATCGCTGAGCCGACCGTCCTTCGGGGGCGCGGTTTCCGCCGCGCCCCTTCCGCTTTGCGCAGAGAAGAGGCGGCCATGTTCTCCTATACCTTCCAATGGAAGCAGGCCCTCGCCCGGCTTCCGCAGATGCTGGACGGCGCCCTCGTCACCATGGAGATCGCGCTGCTGTCGATGCTGATCGGCATCGCGCTCGCCATCCTGCTGACCGGGTTCCGGCTGTCCGGCAACAAGCTGCTGTCCGGCATCGCCACCACCTGGGTGGAGATCGCCCGCAACACCCCGGCGCTGTTCCAGATCTACATGGCGCATTTCGGCATCGCGAGTTTCGGGATCCATCTCAGCCCCTTCCTGTCGCTGCTGATCGGGATCACCTTCAACAATGCCGGCTACCTGGCCGAGAATTTCCGCGGCGCGCTGAAGGCCATCCCCGACACGCAGACCCGCGCCGGCCGCTCGCTGGGCATGACGCCGATCCAGGCCTTCCGCTACATCGTGCTGCCGCAGATGCTGCGCATCGCTTTCCTGCCGATGTCGAACCAGATGGTCTGGGCGGTGCTGATGACCTCGCTCGGCGTGACCGTCGGCATGAACGCCGATCTCTACGGCGTGACGCAGGATCTGAACGCGCTGACCTTCCGCACCTTCGAGCTGTTCGCCGTCGCGGCGGTGATCTTCTACCTCATCACCAAGGCGATCAACTTCGGCGCGCGGCTGGTTGCCGTCCGGCTGTTCCGGTATTGAGGGAGACAGGACATGTTCGATACCGCCCTCTCCGCCGCCGATCTGGTCTTCCTCGCCAAGGGCGCCGGGATGACCATCGTGGTCACCGCGATCTCGGTCGTCCTCGGCACCCTTCTCGGCATCGTCTTCGGCATCTTCCGCTTCCAGGTCGGCCCCTGGTGGGCCGCGCCGGTGACCTTCGTGCTGGACGTGTTCCGCTCCATCCCGCTCCTGATCCAGCTCGTGCTGGCCAACGCCTTCCTCGGCATGGTGCTGAAGCTGAAGATGTCGGGCTTCACGGTGGCCTGCGGGGTGCTGACGCTCTACACCGCCGCCTATTGCGCCGAGATCGTGCGCGGCGGGGTGGAAGCGGTGCCCGCCACCACCCGCCGCGCCGCGCGCTCGCTCGGCATGACCTGGTTGCAGGACATGCGCTACATCGTGCTGCCGCTGGCCACCCGCGTCGCGCTGCCCTCCTGGATCGGGCTCGCGCTCGGCGTGATGAAGGATTCGGCGCTGGTCTATATCGTGCAGGTGACCGAGCTTCTGAAGTCGACCCAGATCCTCATCACGCGGCTTCAGGAACCCCTGCTGCTGCTCATGATCTGCGGCGCCTTCTACTTCATCATCAGCTTCCCCATCGCCCGTTTCGGCGGTTACCTGGAAAAACGGTGGTCCAATGATTGAGATCGAAAACGTCCGCAAATCCTTCGGGCCGCTGGAAGTCCTGAAAGGCATCGACCTGACCGTGCCGAAGGGCGAGGTGCTGACGGTGATCGGCGGCTCCGGCTCCGGCAAGTCCACCCTGCTCACCTGCATCAACGGGCTGGAGAAGATCGACTCGGGCCGGATCGTGGTCGACGGGATCGACGTGCACGCGAAGTCGACCGACCTGAACAGGCTGCGCCGCAAGCTGGGCATCGTGTTCCAGCAATGGAACGCCTTCCCGCATCTGACCGTGCTGGAAAACGTCATGCTGGCGCCGCGCAAGGTGCTGGGCCAGTCGAAGACCGAGGCCGAGGCGATGGCGGTGAAGCAGCTCACCCATGTGGGCCTGGGCGACAAGCTGAAGGTCTATCCCGGCCGGCTGTCGGGCGGCCAGCAGCAGCGCATGGCGATCGCCCGCGCGCTCGCCATGTCGCCCGATTACATGCTGTTCGACGAGGTGACCTCGGCGCTCGACCCGCAGTTGGTGGGCGAGGTGCTGGATACGCTCAGGATGCTGGCGTCGGAAGGCATGACGATGATCTGCGTCACCCATGAGATGAAGTTCGCGCGCGAGGTGTCCGACCGCGTGGCCTTCTTCCACAAGGGCGTGATGGCCGAGATCGCCCCGCCGGAAGAGCTGTTCGGCGCGCCGAAAGACCCGGAACTGCAAAAGTTCCTCGCCGCCACGCATTGAGGACATGATGCAACCTGACGTGATCGTCATCGGCGCGGGCGTGGTGGGGCTGTCCACCGCGCTCGCCCTGCAAGCGCGCGGCCTTTCGGTCGCCGTGCTGGACCGCGAGGGGCCGGCCGCCGGCGCCTCGGCCGGCAATGCCGGCGCCTTCGCCTTCACCGACATCCTGCCGCTGGCCTCGCCCGGCATCCTGAGGAAGGCGCCGAAATGGCTGCTCGATCCCTTGGGGCCGCTCAGCGTGCCGCCGGCCTATGCGCTGCGCATCGCGCCCTGGATGTTCCGCTTCTGGCGGGCCTGCTCGCCGGCGCGGGTGGCGCATTCCACCGTGGCGCAGACCGCGCTGATGGATCTCTCCAAGGCCGAATTGGAGCCGTTCCTGGCCGCGACCGGCACCCTGCCGATGCTGCGCAAGGAGGGCAATCTTCAGGTCTATGAATCCCAGGCCGAGCTGAACGCCGCGCTGCCCGGCTGGCAGGCCCGCGCCGATCACGGCATCGAGTTCCGGCACATGACAGCGGCCGAGATGGCCGAACTGCAACCCGGCCTCTCGCCGCGCTTCACCCATGGCACCTTCACCCCCGGCTGGTATTC